>JBAWZF010000019.1 GCA_037143175.1 bacterium | reverse complement strand
GGGAGTGCGGGGGCGCGCTTGGAGGGGCGGCACCGCTCCATGGGCGGGAATGCCCTGCGGGCGGGGGTGTTGGGGGCTAATGATGGCTTGGTCTCAATTCTCAGTCTGGTTATGGGTGTTGCAGGGGCGGCGATGGATTCGCATCTGATCCTGATTACCGGATTGGCGGGTTTGTTGGCTGGTGCGATCTCCATGGCGCTGGGGGAGTGGTTGTCTGTTCAGAGCTCCAGGGAATTGTATGAGAAGCAGTTGGATATTGAACGGCAGGAGCTTGCTGAGGCTCCGGAGGCGGAACGGGAGGAGTTAGCCCTGATCTATCAGTCCAAAGGAGTAGCCCCGGAACAGGCCAAACAAATGGCAGATCATTTACTTTCGGATCCGGCACATGCGTTGGATACCTTGAGTCGGGAGGAACTCGGGATGGATCCCGATGAGTTGGGGGGCTCGGCTTGGGAGGCGGCCATTACCTCTTTTCTGCTGTTTGCAGTGGGCGCAATTATTCCCATCGTTCCGTTCTTTTTCACAGGCGGCATGAAGGCTGTGCTGTGGAGCGGGGCCTTGAGCGGTATCGGGTTGTTCGTCATTGGCGCGGCGATCACGCTGGTCACCGGGCGCGGTGTTTTGGGATCCGGATTACGTCAGGTGGTTTTTGGTTTGACGGCGGCGATAATCACTTACGGTATCGGGCGTTTGCTAGGTGTCCAACTCGGTGGATGACGATTTGTTCATTGTGTCTTGTGCCGAGTGGAGCGATGTGCTAAAACTTCCGCCCTTTAATGAGAGGGAAAGCGAAGTATGCAAGCATTAGCACATATCCCCATGGGGGAAGACCAGTTTGAAGAGTGGTTTTTAGCCAAGGTGTCCAACGAAAATATGCCCGTGGATGATATGCAGAATGCATTGCGGGAATTGAACCGGGGCGGAATGGGCGCCAAAACCAGTGGCTGGGCTGAAATGATGGAAGATGCTCTGATTGAGCAGGGCAAGCTTGAAGCCGCCGTCAATGTGCTGGCGATGCGTGCCTACTGGAACAGCGGGGTTCCGGCTTTCCGCGAGGCTTGCATCAAGCGACTTGCTTATATTTACCGGAACGATCCCGTCCGGAAGAAATTCGTAAACAATCTTGGCTTGGATAAAGGGGTCGGGTTGATTGAGGGGTTCCGGAGGTTGAGTATCTTGCTTCGTCTCACTCCCGGCATGCTTTGCATTGATAAGACGTGGGGCGTGGGTGCCATCAAGAACGTCGATTCTTTTTATGAACGGGTAACCATCGATTTCACCCGTAAAATGGGGCATGAGATGTCCTTTGCCTATGCGGCCGAATCGCTTCAGCCGGTGGGCGATGAGCATTTACTTGCCCGTAAATATCGCGATGCCGTGACCTTGGCCGCCCTGGCAGAGACAGAAGCTGCGGAATTGGTGCGCATCGCGCTTCGCAGTTACGGGCCTCTGACGGTGGTGCGTTTGCAGGAAATTCTCTCTGATGGAATCATCAAGCCTGCTGCATGGAAAACATTTTGGGATTCCGCCCGGAAGGCCCTGAAGGCCGACCCTCTGGTTGTCATCCCCTCAAAACGAAGCGAGCCCATTGTTCTGCTTGAAAAAGCCCAGGCCTATGACAGTACTTGGTTTGCCTCACTTGCCAGTGAGCGGACTGCAGAAGGAATTTTTGCACGCCTTGGCGAGTTGGCTGACAATGCCAAACCCGAAGAGTTGGCGCCTGACAACCTGCGTATTGTCGGGGATCGTCTGGCCTTTCTGATGCTTGGCTTTGGTGACAAGGATATGAATATCCGGGTCCAGATTGTCGTGGCCGCACGGCAGTGGAATGTGCCTGTAACACAGGTCGATTGGGTTCGGGAAGCCGATCTCCTGATTGAGCCTGAAAACTTCATGGCGGCAGCCACGGCGATCAGTTCCAAACGCCTTGAGGCCCTTTTGAAGTTGTTGGCAGATCGGGATAGCGCACGCTTGTACGATACGATCCTCGGGGCCATTCCTTCGATGTTCATGAATATCCTTAATACCTGCGTTGCCTTTATGATGGAGTCCGGCCAGGAAGCGGCCTGTGCCGCGGTATTCAAAGAGTACGTCGGAATGCGCAAGGCTGGGGTGGAATTGCTGTTGTGGTTGGCCAAACGCCCGGATCGCCTTGAAGCGTGGGGTTTGGGCTCCACCGGAGATCTGCTGTTCCATATCCTGCCGGCGATGGAGAAGACTTACAACGGGGAGCGGTTGCGTGCCGCCAATCAATTGGGCGAGATGGTCCAGCAGCGGGAGTTCCTCGAGGCCGCCGCAAATGCCATGAATGATGTCCAGCGGACCAGCTTTATCCGCTACCTGCGCGCAGTCATGGGCAAGATCCCTGTCGATACGCAGGCGATGATCGGGCGTATTGTCAGAGTCTATCCTGACTTGGTGTCCTTGTTGATCGACAAGCGGTCCGAAGCGGAGGAGGCGGCAGCCCCCAAGAATGGTCTGACGTCCTGGCGTTCCTACCGGCAACGGCAGAAATTGCTCGAAAAGATCGTGAACGAGGATATTCCGAAGAATAGTCGCGATATCGGTGTGGCCCGGAGCTATGGCGATTTGCGTGAGAATTTCGAATATAAGACGGCCAAGGAACAGCAAGGTATCCTGATGCATCGCAGTGCCGAGTTGGAACTCGATCTAAAGATCGTCCATGGGACAGACTTTACCACCTGCACCCATGAGGTCGCGGGGATGGGAACGACGGTTGTGCTTCAGCTTGAAAACGGTCAGAAAAATACATTCAGTATTCTGGGCGAATGGGATCAGGATACGGAAAAAGGGATTATTTCCTGTAGCAGTAAGTTGGGCAAAGTCCTCACGGGCCATCGGGGTGGGGATGAACTTGAAATTCCCGGCGATAAGGGAAATGAGAAATGTCGCATTGTTGAAGTTGGGGCTCTTTCAGAAGATATTCTCGCCTGGGCCAAAGGAACCTGAGGGGAAGATTGACAGCGCAGGAACCGTTTGATATCTAGGCGTGCTTTTTTCTGCGGGAATAAAGGTTGAACTGGGTTGAAAGGGTGTTATTGACTTATGGTAAATAAAGCAGTTAAGACAAGAAAAGTGCTGAAAAAATCGGTTGAAGCTAAAGGGGTTGCAGTTAAAAAGACTGTCAAACCCGTTGCCAAGCCGGTGGTAAGTTCCAAGAAACCCGTGTCAAAACCTGCGCCCACATCCAAAGCAGCGGTGAAGCCTGTCGCTGGAAAGGCTGCTCCTGTCAAGGTCTCCGCATCCAAAACCGAATCACGCCCCTTGCGCGTCTCGCCTGTTGACGCGAAGGCGCTTCAGCAGTTAAAGGACGCCATGATCAAGATGAGGGATCGGTTGACGGGGCAGATTTCTTCCCAGTCGGATGATTCGCTCAAGTATGTCGACGACACTTCGTCCGAGGATCGCACGGATGATTTCGACAAAGAGTTCGCTCTAACGCTGGTCAGTAGTGAGCATGATTCAATTTTTGAAATCGACAATGCGCTCCGTCGTATTGCCGAAGGCAACTACGGGTTCTGTGATGGTTGTGGCTGTGCGATTGAGAAGCCGCGCCTGCATGCCCTGCCGTTCGCCCGGATGTGCATCCGGTGTCAGTCCGAACAGGAAAAGGGGCGTACACGTTTCCGTCCGTTTGGCGATACTCTGGCGCAGGGCGTGGAGCAGACGCCTGAGGTGACGGAACCCGAAGAGGCGGAATAACCGGTTCCCCCTTGCTGCGTGGTGGCAAGCTTACAGGCTTATTATGCAGGTGTTATTGCTCAGTATTGTGATTGTTGTGCTTGACCAGATCACCAAGTATCTGGTCATGCTCAAATTTCATTTGGGCGATAGCATTGCCCTGATTCCCGGATTCTTCAACCTCACCTATGTTCGCAATATTGGTGCGGCTTGGGGGATGCTGGGTGGTTGGAATGGTGTACTGGTCGCTTTATCCGCAGTTGTTCTGCTGCTGCTGATTATCTTCCGCCGGTCTTTTTTGACAGACAGCCTGATTCACCGCCTATCCCTGGGACTGATGCTGGGAGGAATTACCGGAAATTTATTCGACCGGATCCGGTTGCAGTATGTTGTCGATTTCCTCGATTTCTACTGGAAGGTTCATCATTTCCCTGCTTTTAACGTTGCGGACTCCGCTATCTGTGTCGGTGTCGGCCTTTATATGATCTCCTCATTTTTAGCTCACGACGATCAGGTTCGGAGCTGATGAACCCCTCTGTCAGTCATGCTCAGGCCTATTTTCTGGTCGGCCCCACGGCGGCGGGGAAAACCGCAGTGGCGCAACGCCTGGCCGAGTCCATGGGGGCGGATATTCTTTCGGCCGACTCCATGCTCGTCTATCGGGGGATGGATATCGGTACTGCCAAGCCGTCTCCTGCAGAACGAAGCCGGGTTCGCTATTGGGGGCTGGACCTCGTAGAACCCTCAGGATCTTTCAGTGTGGCGCGATTTATTCGAGAGGCCCGACATTGTTTCGAATCGGCCCTTGAACGAGGCGTGCCTGTGATCATTGCCGGTGGGACGGGGCTCTATATCAAGGCGTTACTCAATGGGTTAGATGAGCTTCCCAATCCGTCTCCTGATGTCAGGGCGCGCTGGCAGTTGATCTTTGAGCGTGACGGCATCGGAGGATTGCAGTCCGCGCTGGCAGAGAGAAACCCAGCCTGGTTTCAGGGATTGGCTGATCCTGCCAATAGCCGGCGTTTGATGCGGGCACTTGAACTCATCGAATCCGGTTTTTTCGAGCCTCCCCGATCCTGGGGCAATCGGGCACGGGAGTCGGTGGTGACGGGGATTGATGTGCCGCGGGAAATATTGGTGAAACGCATTGAACGCCGGGTTCAGCAAATGTATGCGGCTGGATTGTTGGAAGAAACCAGGGCGCTGATGGCCCGGTATGGCTCCCTTTCCGGTACCGCCGCCGGTGCGATCGGCTATGCCGAGGCCACGAGTTGCCTGCAAGGTATGCTACCCCAGGGGGCGGCTATGCAACTTACCATTCAACGAACTCGGCAGTTGGCCAAACGGCAGATGACCTGGTTTCGACACCAGATCAACGTTTCATGGATCACGATGAAGGACACCGATTTTGAGTCAGCCACCGCCCTCGTGGCGGCAGACTGGCAGCAACACGGCCCTCAATCCGTTATTTGCTAATTTATCTTTAGTTATAATTTAATTCTGATACAGTGCCCCTTTATGAGCACTGAGGGTGAGGTTTATACCCTGCCTGAATCAGGTGGGGGCGCATTGTGTTACCGGATATGTGATATGCCAGCGCGGCTGCGTCCCCGCGAAGCGATCGAGCGGCAGGGCGTTGAGAATGTTCCCGACCAAGTCATTTTAGCCATCCTGTTGAGAACGGGATCACGTGGCCTTAATGTGGTGGATCTTGCGGAGCGGATTCTTTTCAAGTATGGTAGCCTGACGGCATTGTCGCGTGTAACGGTCGAGGAATTGTCGCAAGATAAATCTTTCAAAGGACTGGGTAAGGTAAAGGCGCAGATCCTCTGTTCGGCGATGGACCTGGCCAGGCGCATGGCGGAAGAGACCCGGGACGAACGAGGGGTATTTGTCAGAACGCCCGAGGATGTTGCCGATCTAATGAGGGAACAGGCGCGCGGGCTTGATCATGAACGGTTCTGGACGCTGAATCTGGATACCCGTAACCGGTTGAAAGGGGCCCCGCGTGAAATCTCAAAAGGAATTCTTGATGCAAGTTTGGTTCATGCCCGTGAGGTATTTAAAAGCGCCATTCAAGCGGGGGGTGCTGCTCTGGTGCTCGTTCACAATCATCCCTCCGGCGATCCATCTCCTTCCGCAGAGGATGTGAAGCTGACACGGCAGCTGGTCCAGGCGGGGCAGGTTATCGGGATTAAGGTGCTCGATCATATCATTGTAGGGCGAAGGCAGGGGGGTAAATCCAAAGACTATCTCAGCCTGCGAGAAGGCGGGCTCGTGACCTTTGATGAATGAATGGCGGCGACGGCCAACTGCTCACTGTCTACCGGTTAATTTGGCGCAGTGCTTCGTACAGAACGATGGAGACGGCATTGGCGAGATTGAGGGAACGGACATGTTCGGTCAGGATAGGGATCCCGAGCGTCTGAGCCTCATGAGCATCCAGCAATGCCTCCGGTAGTCCTTTTGATTCGCTGCCGAAGATCAGAGTATCCCCGGGAAGATAGATCACCTCGGTGTAGGAGCGCTTGGCCCGGGTGCTGAAGTAGAAACAGCGTGGGCTGCCCCGGCTTTGCTGGAAGGCGTCAAGTGAGGCGTGACGGGTGATATCCACGGAATCCCAGTAATCCAGTCCCGCCCGCTTCAGGTGCGCGCTGGTCAACTGAAACCCCAGTGGTTCGATCAGGTGCAGGCGAGTCCCTGTGGCAGCGCAAAGCCGGGCAATATTGCCGGTGTTGGGGGGAATTTCGGGCTCAACCAAAGCAATATTCAGTGACGGCTTGGGCCAGATCATCGGTAAAGCATGCCGGCGTTCGTGGGTATGTTTCATGCTTTCCCTACCTGATCGTGACTTCGCGGAAAACATTACCGAATTCCTTGAGCAGGTCGGTTGCCGTCAGGCTGGCCTGAGAGCGAACCCACATGGCATTATCCCCAGCGCGTCCATGCAGGAAGACGCCCACACAGGCCGCATCAAATGGAGAGAGGCCTTGCGCCATCAGCCCCCCTATGAAGCCTGACAGAATATCGCCGGTTCCGCCAGTGGCCATACCAGGATTGCCCGTCATATTCATGTGTAACGGCTGCCCCTTCTGGGCGACCAGAGTACCGGCCCCCTTTAGAATCACTACCGCGTTCGTGCGTTCAGCCGCATCCTGAACGGCCGCCTCACGGTTCTGCTGCACCTCCTGGGTGGTACAGCCTAGCAGGCGCGCCAGTTCGCCGGGATGTGGCGTGATGACCACCGGGCACTGGGCCTTGGCAATGCGCTCAGGGTTGCCTTCAAGGACGTTAAGGGCATCGGCATCCAGCAGCAGAGGCCTTCGGCATTCTTTGAGCAATTGATGAACCCAGAACGTGGTGTCTGGGTGCCGGCTCATGCCGGGGCCTGCCACGATAGAGGAAAACTCATTAATGCGCCCCCGCCATTGTTCCCAGTTTACCGCATTCAGGGAGCCTGTATTGGTTTCATCTCCGGGGTGAGTCATCACTTCCAGCATGGTGCCTGCCACGATCGTATAAATGGATCGTGGAATCAGGGCGCTGACCAGGCCGGCACCGGAGCGTTGTGCCGCAATGGCCGCCATCGCGGGGGCCCCTGCGTAGCCGATGGCGCCGCCAATGATCAGGGCATGACCGTAGTCCCCTTTATGCGCCAGCCGTGACCGCTTGGGCATGCGCTGCCTGACGTCCCAGCCAGTGATCAGGTGGCGGGCAGATTCGTAGGTGGAGGTTAATTCCATGGGAATGCCGATGCCAATGACATCCAGGGTGCCAACATAGGGAAGCGCCTGCTGGGTAAGCATGCCGATTTTAGGCATTCCAATGGTGGCGGTGACATCTGCAATGACGACCTCGCCAGGGGCCTCCCCTGTATCGGCGTTCAACCCTGAGGGGATATCAATGGAGACCACCAGATTATCGTCCGAGATACTGTTGATATAATGAATCGCCCCGGCAATTGGACCACGTGGCGGGCCGCTGGCACCAATTCCCAGAACTCCATCAACGATGATTTCCCCGCTTCCGGCGGTCTGCATGGCATCTGCCCATGCTTCTTTGGTGGGGAGTTCAATCAGGGGAATGCCTGCCGCACGCATTTTGCTGAGATGGCGCAGGGCATCACCCCGGATATCCGATGCCGAACCGGCGAGCAGGACTTCGACGTCAAAATCTTCCTCGTGCAAAAGCAAGGCGGCCGCAAAAGCGTCGCCTCCGTTGTTGCCGCGTCCAGCGATAAGATGGATAAAGGCATCTCTTCCGCGGATTCGCTCGGCGAGATAGCTCACCGTGCCGGCAATGCCCTCTCCGGCGCGCCGCATTAATTCGAAACCCGGAATGGCAAATTCCGTGGTTGCGATCTTGTCGAGCTCCCTCATCTGAGCGGTCGTTACAGCTTTCATTCTTCACCTCGTTTTTCACCAATCAGAAGCGCATGGGCGATTGCAAAATTATGAGTATGGGAAAGGCTGATCAATACCCGGAGTACCTTTTGTTTACGGGCGAGAAGTTGGCCGTGCGGACTCAGGGCGATGGAGGGGGCTCCGGTTGCGGGATTTTTCACAACCTCCATATCGAGCCAGTTAAGGTCGGTGCCAATGCCGGTACCAAAGGCTTTGGACACAGCTTCCTTGACGGCGAAACGGCCCGCGTAATAAAGCCACGGTGACGCTTTGCTTTCGCAATATGCCTGCTCGGAGGGGAGAAATACCCGCGATTTAAACCGGTCACCCCACTTGTCCAGAAGCACACGCAAGCGTTCGTTTTCAACCAGATCCACGCCGGTACCGATGACAAATTCCGTCATGACGTTTGGCCTCCCCCATAGGGTTTCATTGCCTCCAGCATCTCTTTGACCGCCCGGTTGAGGCCGACAAACACGGCCTGGCAGATGATGCTGTGTCCGATATTCAGGGTGTTGAGATAGGGAATATCCAGGATGCCGCGCGCATTTGCCGTGTTGATTCCATGCCCTGCGTTTACGATCAGTCCCAGTTTGTGCGCAAGCCGCGCCCCTTCGCAGAGTGCCTTAAGCTCCTTCCGGGCGGCCGAACCGGTGTGATCGCAGTAGGTACCGGTATGTAATTCAATCACCGGGGCCCCCAGTGCGGCGGCGGCCTCGATCTGGCGTGGATCCGGGGCAATGAATAAACTAACTTCAATGCCAGCATCGGAAAGTTTTTGAATAGTGGGGCGCAAGCGCCGCGCCTGGCCTGCCGCATCCAGTCCGCCTTCGGTCGTCAGTTCCTGCCGTCGTTCCGGGACGAGGCAGACTTCATCGGGTTTGACCTTCAGGGCGACAGCAAGGATGTCCGGGTTATTGGCCATTTCCAGATTCAGCCGGGTTTTGATGGCCTTGCGTAGGGCAAAGACATCGCGATCCTGAATATGGCGACGGTCTTCCCGCAAGTGGACGGTTATTCCGGTCGCTCCTGCGACTTCACATACCCGTGCAGCTTGAACAAGGTCGGGATAGTCGGTCCCGCGAACCTGCCGGAGTGTGGCCACATGGTCGATATTAACCCCAAGTCGAAGTTTGATTGTTTTCATTCTGTCAGTTCCTGTTGCTGGTTTTAACGCCCGATCCGGGCTGAAAGATCACGGTGCACCCCGGCAGGGCCGCCTTGATCCGATTTTGTTCCTGCTCGGGTATCGGATTGCCCATAAGGTAAAGGATTTTAAGGTTTTTCGCCAGTCCGGCCATATCCGCCGGCATAGCGGTCAGATGATTGTTATTGAGTCTGAGCCATCTCAGGTTGGAGAGGAGTCCGATTCCCGGGAGGAGTTGTGATAGCTGGGTGCGGTCGGCATTCAGGTAGGTGAGATTGGTCAAGTTCTGGATTTCCTGCGGCAGGGACGGCAGCGGGTTATCGTTGAGCCAGAGATGGGTAAGCTGGGTGAGTTCGCCAATGGCGGGGGGGAGGTTTGTCAGTCCCGTTTGCCCCAAATCCAGCCTGGTCAACTGGGATAGGGCGGTGATTTCATCAGGCAGGCGTCCGATGGTGCAGGTTCGGAGGTTGAGCTGCTTGAGGTTATTGAGGACTAGGATATCAGTTGGAAAGCCATTGAGGCGGCGATAAAACAAATCCAGATTTTGAACCGTGTTGGATTGCGCCAGGGCCTCTGCCACCGTTGTCGCGCGAAGGGGATCAAGTGGTGCCTCCGCAGCAGGGCGACATCCTGTCAGGATGAACAGCCCCAGCAATAACGTGAGGAATCGCATGATCGTTTTGCCCCTTATCGCAAGCCAAGCCGCTTCATCCAGAGAGTGAAATCCTTTGGGAGTGGGGATTCAACTCGTATGGCACGTTGATTGAAGGGGGAGTTGAACCGCAAGCTTGCGGCATGCAGCATTTGCCGGTCTATCATGCGGAGTTCTTCAGGGATGGCTCCCCGTACGGCATAGGTTTTATCGCCCAGAACCGGATGCCCGATGTAGGCAAGATGTTTGCGGATTTGATGGGTTCGGCCGGTTTCAAGGGAAGCCTTGAGATGGCTGGCCAGTGGATTGGATGAGACGTGATAGAGTTTCGTTACTGCTGGCTCATTCTCAAGAGGGTAGTCAATGCGGCGTTCCCGCTCCTTGATTTCGCCCATGGCAAGCAGGTGATAGACTTTTGAAATTTCCTGCTTTTTGAATAGATCAACCGCTTTATCGAACGCCTCCTTTGACTTGGCAATGAGAATGCAGCCGGAGGTGTCGCGATCAAGCCGATGAACGGCCTGGAGTCTTGGCATTTTAAGAAGTGTTTGGAGATCTGTCTCAAGGCTGTCCGGTCCGTTGGAAAGGCGACCGGTTTGTTTGTCAACAATGATGTATTCGGAGTCCTGGTAAAGGATGGTCAGAGGTTTGGCCTTTTTGGCCGCTTGTTTGGAGGGGATCATGACCTCGATTTTGTCGCCTTTTCGGACTTCGTGGTGGGTCATCCAGATGCGGCGTCCATTGACAAATACGAGCCGCTCATCCAGCAGTCCTTTGGCCTTGTTCCGGGACAAGTTCAGGCGTTGGGCCAGAAAGTTTTGCAGAGGCAATCCGGCTTGATCCAGGCGAACAATAAATTCTTGTGGTTGCATGGGCCGCATTATGGTGCGTGCGGCACCACGTGTCGAGTCAATACAGGCTAGTTACAGCCGCAACCGCCGCCACCCACTCCGCGTCCACCGGCGGCGGATTCGCGTGTAAAGTAAACGTGTTCCCGCATGGAGTCGGTCAGGGGATCACGATCCTGGCGCATGGTATAGTCGGAGAGGGTTCCCCGCTCCCAGGGTTGAACCGTTCCGCAGCCGGTAAGCGAAATGAGACCGATAGATATCAATCCTAGTTTGAGCAGGCGGTGTTTCATTTTTTCAGCCCATCCTTTTCATTCAGCAATAGTTCAATCTCTTCTTTGTATTTGGCGGCTGTTTTTTCGCCATGGAAACCCGTATGCAGAAACCGGATTCTGCCTGAGCGATCGACCAGGAAGGAGGAGGGCATGGATTGTACATCTGCTGCCGCTACCAACAGGTTGTCTGCATCACGCAGGGCGATGAAGGAGGCAGGGTGTTCTTCAAGAAATGATTTCATGAGCGCACGTGTCTGATCCTGATTCACGGCAATGATTTCAAATCCCCGGGTCTTATATTGATCTTGCAGGTTATTCAGGATGGGGAATGATGCCTTGCAAGGGCCGCACCAGGAGGCCCAGAAGTCGATCAGGATCACTTTTCCTTTTAGGTCTGAAGGGACTTTTCCCTCCAATTTGAACTGATTCAAATCCGGTAACGGGGAGCCTGTTTTCCAGCCAGCCTGCGTAGTACCTGTTGCGGCCAGTAATGCGATAGCCGCCAGTATGGTTATTTTATTAATCACGGATGAGGTATTCATGGAATCTCCTGGTTAGATACTGCCTGTTCTTTTCATTCACACAACCCTCGACTTGGTAGTAACTGTCGAGAAAGCGTTGCCCCTCCTCCCCACCGAGGATGAAGGCGGTGGTGGACAAAATGCCCGCCTCGGTGCAGGTGGGCGCAATGACACTGACCGATTGGCACCCATTACTCACCGGGTAGCCGGTGCGGGGATCAAGAATGTGCCCAAACTGCTCGCCATTTATTTTTACGTTACGCGCGTAGTTTCCTGAGGTTGTTACGGCCCGGTTGCGAACCACCACACCGCCCCAGCACCGTCCGGGGTCATTGGGATCTTCCAGTCCAATGCGCCACGGTCCCTTCTCAGGGGGCTCGCCCTGAACTCGTAAATCGTGACCGAAATTTACCAAGACATTCTGGAGGCCCGCCTGATTGGCCATTTCAAATACCCGATCCACGGCATATTCCTTGCCGATTCCGCCTACGTCAATCCCCATTCCTTTTTCTGGAAGAAAGAACTGTCCCTTCCGGCGTTGAATTTTCTTCCAGCCACAGAGGACAAGGGCCGATTGCACGGCGCACTCTTCCGGGCGCGTGGCGTGGGGGATGTGGTAATCCCAGAGTTTGATCAGGGGCAGGGCCGCCGGGTCGAACACTCCGCCGGTTGACCAGTGGAACCAGTCACAGAGCGCCAAAAGACTTTCAGCTTCATCATCAAGCTCCACGGGACTGTCCCCTGCGGCGGCATTGATACGGGAGATCAGGCTGTCGGGCCGGAAGCGTGAGAATTTAGCTTCAAAACTGGAAACCCAGCTGGTAACGCTTTTAATGAACGCATTGCTTGCTGCCGTTGAATCAGTTTGGAACTGAAGCTCACAGACAGTCCCCATCGCATTAAACGTGTGCTTGGTATAGTCGCTTGCCGCCATAAAAATTAACCGCCTTAAAAAGAGACATGGGCGCCCACCATAAACAGGAGGGCTGTGGGATACATTTCTTCATCTGTTTTTCCATCATTTCCAGACATTTCATAGCGCTCCACACCGGCATCCAGGGTGAGCTTACTTGTGGGCATCCAGATGAATTTGACCCCATAGGAAATCGAGGTCAGATCCGAAATCCGGTAGTCTGAACTATAGAATTCGGGGGCACCGCTGAAGCGGACATCATAGAAGTCTGCCGCCGTCTGGGTGTAGTACCTTATGATGGGGCTGATAATGAAGTGCGGGTTGATTTTTTGGAACCAGGCCAGTGAGAGCGTTTCCGCATTGATCCCAAATGAATCAGTATAGTACCGGAATCCAAGATCGATGCTGGCATCAAGCGGGGTGATGAACTGTTGCAAGCCGACATAGATAATCTCCTTGGTTTTGCTGTCGGGCCGATTTTCATAAATGAGTCGACCGTTTACTTCTGCCAGTTTATAGGGGTCACTGATAAATCCGGAAACCTGGCCAAGGGTGAGGTTCGCGGTGAACACGGTTGTTTTCGTAAGCACCTGCGAGATTCCGAGCAGGGCATCAATGGAATCCTTGGTTTCGCTCGGGCGCCCGTTGGCCGGAGTCAGCGCGTCATGGGTATAGGCGCCGCCAAAGGCAAGGGTGGTGTTCTTCTTATTGAAATCCAAGGTATCCTGAAGACTGAGTCCTGTTGAGAGATAATCGGACTCCTGACTGTAGGAGGCTTGAATGCTGGGTGTATGATTGCCCATACGTTTAGATAGGCCGATGTTGAATGCCCATCTTGTATCGCTGAAATCTGCCAGAGGAATACGCGAGGAGTTGGCTGGTTGGGCGGCAGGTTGAGTTGTTGAGGCTGCTGCTGATCCGCTGCTGGCAGCGGGGCTGCTGGTAGGCGCGGAAGGCGCCGATGACGGCGTTGAGGGAGTTGGGGCCGGGGTTGGTGCTGGAGCCGGGGTGGCCGCGGTCACCGCTGAATAACGGGCAGCCGGGTAATTGACGCGTCGGCCGATAAAGGCGTCATCTTCATGTTCCTGCTCCGCGCCGCCATTATTCACGGGAGTTACGGTTATCGGCGGTGTGCTGCTAGTCGTTCCTCCACCAGAAGAGGCGGCGGGCCGATTGATACTGACCGGAGCGACAGCAGCAGGTGGGGCCCCGGTGGGGGTGGCGCCACTAATAGCATTATAAATACCATCAAGCTTGATTATCCAGCCTGTATCCGTTTCATTCTGCGCCGAAATCTCAGGAGCAAGTACTTTGATACGATCGTTATCCTCTTGATAATACATGAACTTGGCGCCCAGAGAATCTTCCGCATGACTCCTCCGAGGGGGTAGAACCGTTAGGGCAAATACAATAATCGCCGTCGCGGTTGCTTTACGGGTGTCATGTAGGGAGCTTTTACAAGACTTTTCTGTGTTCATAATATTCCTTGGATTACTTAACCCGAGAGTCATAAGCGATTATTATGCCATATTTCTAAAGTATACCGTTTTCGTCGTGAATTGATTGCATATATGAAAATTTCGTATGTCGTGAATCAGATATTTATGTTTCAGTTCAGGAATTGTGTGTCAAAAACGCGAAATGACACAAAGGTGAGACATTTAAGCATCTAAATTATTGCGATTCAGGCGCAAGGCGTTAGCGATCACTGAGACTGAACTGAAACTCATGGCCATTGCTGCCAGCATGGGGTTCATGAGCAAGCCGGTCCAGGGATAGAGAAGGCCGGCGGCCAGGGGTACGCCGATCATATTATAACCAAAAGCCCAAAACAGGTTCTGGCGGATGTTTTTCAGGACAGAGCGACTGAGCCGGATAGCCCGGACAATGCCCTGCAAATCTCCCTTTACCAGAACAACTCCCGCGGTTTCCATGGCAACGTCTGTTCCGGTTCCCATGGCGATTCCCACGTCCGCCAGGGCGAGAGCAGGGGCATCGTTGATGCCATCGCCTGCCATGGCGACACAGTTGCCGTTGGCTTTGAGCGTCCGGATAAAATTCTGCTTTCCCTCGGGTGTGACGGCCGCGAGGACTTGATCGATCCCGAGTTCGCGGGCTACCCTGGCGGCTACCTCCTGGTTGTCCCCAGTAAGCATGATGACTTTCAGGCCCATCTCGTGGAGGGCCTTGATGGCGGCTGGTGTGGTGGTACGGATTTGATCTGAAAGGGCAATATGACCTGCCAGTTGTCCATTGAGTCTGATGATGACCAAGGTCTGATGCTGGCCTGCTTTAAGGGCTATTGCGTTGTCAGGCCGTTCCCCTGGTGCCGCCTTCTCCACAACAATGCGTTGCCCTCCTACCAGTCCTGATACCCCGCCCCCCGCGATTGATTCAAAGCCCTCGGCCGGTTTCAGTGTCAGCCCCTTTGCGCGGGCATAGCGCACTATGGCTTGTCCTATGGGATGTTCGCTGAGGTGTTCCAGTGAAGCTGCGAGTTGGAGCAACGGCTGATCGTCAGGGAACATTGCCACCACGGTGGGTTTGCCTTCGGTCAGGGTTCCGGTTTTGTCCACCACTACGGTGTCCACCCGCTGTAATTGCTCCAGAACGGTGGCGTCGCGTATGAGAATTCCGGCGCGGGCCCCGCGGCCGATGCCGACCATTACCGCCATGGGGGTGGCCAAACCCAGTGCACAGGGGCAGGCGATGATGAGGACGGAGACGGCATTGACCATGGCGAAAATAACTCGTGGCTCGGGGCCACACCAGGCCCAGATGGCGAAGGTGAGTAAAGCGGCCAGGCCTACAATGGGGACAAACACGGCGGCCACGCGATCGGCCAGATGTTGGACAGGAGCCCGGCTGCGTTGGGCTTCAGAGACCCTCTGAACAATCCGGGCGAAGAGGGTCTCCGCGCCGATTTTTGAGGCGTGCATCAGGAAGGAACCCGAGCGATTGATGGTGCCGGCCGCAACAGGACTGCCCGCATCTGCTTCAATGGCCTCGGCCTCGCCCGTCAGCATGGAGGCATCGATGGAGCCATGGCCCTCAAGGATTTCGCCATCTACCGGTATTTTTCCGCCGGGGCGGACGCGCAGGATGTCACCGGGGTGTACGTCGCTCAGGGGAATTTCCCGCTCTTCGCCGTCCTTAACCACGCAGGCTGTGGTTGGGGTAAGTTTGAGCAGTTCGCGGATGGCGGATCCGGTTTTTCTGCGGGCGCTTAACTCCATGACCTGCCCTAGCAGGACGAGAATGATGATGGTTGAGGCCGCCTCAAAATAAATGGGAACGCCGCCATGGTGATGGAAGGACTCGGGGAAAATCCCCGGGAACAGCATGGCGAGCATGCTGTAAGAAAAGGCCGTTCCGGTGCCCAGTCCGATCAGCGTGAACATATTAAGGTTCAGGGTGCGGAGCGAGAGCCAGGCGCGTTGAAAAAATGGGAGGCCACACCAGAGCACCACCGGAATCGCCAGCAGCATTTCTACCCAACGGGAGAAATGCGGAGCAATCCAGGCATGCATGGCCGGAAAGACCATGGGGCCCATGGAGAGGATAAAGAGCGGAAGACCAAAACAGATACCCCATTTGAGCCGACGCGTCATGTCGTCCAATTCAGAGGTGTCCTCTTCGGCGGTGAGTCCGCTGCTCTCGAGCGCCATACCGCATTTCGGGCAGGTCGCGGGAACAGGGCTTTCGACCCCTTCGCACATGGGGCAGAAATAGGCGGCGGTATGGGGTTTGCCGGGAGAAGTGATGGGCGGAAGCCCCAGGAATTTCCGACGACAGGATTCATGGCAGAAATACCACGTCTTGCCCTCCTTTACACAGGAAAGCACCGTCGCCTCATCAACAGTCATTCCGCAAATGGGGTCGGTAGGCATGTCTGCTGAGAAAGAAGTCCGGATTCAGATTGTCTTAAAATTCTGTCTACTGAATTCTGAATCCTGATTTAGAACTGCACCTTCGTCGCTTCACGTTCGGCAGGGACCTGAATCTCGAACAGTTGAGCGGCGGTGAAGCCGAAGTTGTTGGCGATCAGGACATTCGGGAAAGTTTCCCGCGCGTTATTATACATCATGACCGAATCATTGTACGCCTGGCGTGCAAAGGAGATTTTGTTTTCGGTGGAGGTGAGTTCTTCCATCAACTGCTGCATGGTCTGGTTCGCCTTCAGATCCGGGTAGGCTTCGGCGACAGCCATCAGTCGGCCCAGCACGCCTGCCATCTGGCTTTCCGCCTGCATCAAGCCCTGCATGGCCACGGCATCGGCCGGGTTGGCGGCGGCTTTCTGGCTGGCGGAGTAGGCCTGATTCCTGGCGGCGATTACGGCTTCCAGGGTGCCTCGTTCGTGTTTGAGATACCCCTTGGCCGTTTCAACAAGATTGGGGATCAGGTCATACCGCCGCTTCAGTTGAACGTCGATTTGGGCAAAGGCATTTTTGAAAAGATTGCGGAGCGATACCAGCTTGTTGTAAATGCTGATAACCATGATGACAATGACGGCCACGACAGCCAGAACAATCAATACTGCTTTGCTCATTAGGATATTCCTTTCACTCCGAAATCGGATTATTTCAAACGCTCCTGTTTATATCCGGTAAACAAGGGGGCAGCAATAATTATCGCGTCTTGTTCAGCAGCCACGCCATGTTCTCTCCTAGAATGGTCATGGTCTTCAGGCCTTCTTCATCTTTTGAGACCTCCCCTTTATCACGGCCGAAGCCCATGTTCCAATAGCAGGAACCGGGGATCAACATCTCCTGGATCAGGAAAAAATGATTGATGGAGTCGAATACATGGATCCCACCCGCACGGCGTGCAGCCACCACCGCGGCCCCCACCTTGCGCTTGAAAAATCCTCCATTGGAACGGGCCACAAATCCCGCCCGGTCAATCAGCGCCTTCATTTCCGAGGTCACGTCGGCAAAATAAGTAGGTGAGGCGAGAATGATTCCATCGGCATCCCTCATGGAGGCGATCCAGTCGTTCACCGGATCCTGCTGGACGCAGCGTCCGTTTTTATTGATACCGCACTGGTAGCAGGCCACGCAGCCATGGAGGAGATTGCCCCCCACCTGGATGAGCTCGGTTTCGATGCCTTCCTGCTCGAGGACAGTGAAAACCTGTTTGATCAGGAAGGCAGTGTTTCCATCCGGACGTGGACTTCCATTAAACGCAACGACTTTCATAGGATCTCCTTATGGTTTTAATTAAGTGGCAAGTTTCATGGCATACAAGACGGCTTGGCGCATGCTGGTGGGATTGGCCTTTCCGGTCCAGGCGATATCGAAGGCTGTGCCATGGTCGGGCGAGGTGCGGGTGATGGGCAGACCCAGGGTAATGTTGACCCCGGTTTCAAAGGCGAGCATCTTAAAGGGGATCAAGCCCTGGTCATGATACATGCAGATGTGGGCGGTGGTTTTGGCCAGCCGCTCAGGCAGAAAAGCGGTGTCCGGCGGGAGCGGCCCCTCGATGCTCAAGCCCGATTGACGGGCTTGAGCTACGGCGGGCTCGATAAAGCGCGCTTCCTCATCCCCGAACAAACCGTGCTCCCCGGCGTGGGGGTTGAGGGCGCAAACGACCAGGTGAGGTTCATGA
Organism: bacterium; assembly: GCA_037143175.1. Taxonomy (NCBI): domain Bacteria; species bacterium. The sequence continues at coordinate 33,556 of JBAWZF010000019.1, read as the reverse complement.
CGGCGCAGACGCCGCATGGTTTCGGCCGTAAGGTGAATGGTGTCAAGAATGGCGGTAATGCTCAATTTCCCCGACACTGAAGCAAGGGAGATATGAGTGGTGACGAGACTGGTTGTGATTTTCTCAGAGCTAAGCATCATGCAGGTGCGCTTGGCCCCGGTAAGGTGGGTCAGCATTTCCGTGTGGCCGGGGTAGGGGACACCTGCCAGGTGGAGGGATTCCTTATTCAGCGGAGCCGTGACAATCGCTTTCACCTGGCCGCTCATGGCTTCATGGATGGCCGCCTCGATACAGCGAGTGGCTGCGGCGCCGCAGGTGGGGGAGAGTTGACCGGGTTGGGCGGAATCCATTCCATCACAGTGGATGTTATGAAGGGATACGTTTTTCGGGAAAGGAAGTCCCGTCGCGGTTGCCACTCGTTGCAGAAGTCGTCCATCGCCAAAAATGACGGGCGTGGAGCAGGCCAGCACCTCGGGGTCGGCCAGCATACGCAGGCATAGTTCCGGCCCCACGCCAGCGGGATCCCCCATAGTTAATGCAATGAAAGGTTTGGCACTCATGGCCCTCTTTATTGCGGAAGATTCCCTCCGGAGTCAAGCTATGGATATCTACACTCCAACAGAGTAATGAATTGATGATCGGAATGAGGAATGCTATAAAAGCTTATGAAGCTGACACTTGAATTGACAGATGAAGAATGGCAGGAGTTGGATTTTGTGGTCAAGAAGGAATGGCGGAGCAGCGAAGTCGAACTGAACCACACACGGGCTTTAGCCTACCAGGACATGCTTAAGGAACGTATCCATCTACTGGATCAGCTTTCTGCAAAGCTTACTTGTCTCAAGCCGACGGTCAAAAATATAATGATCGAGGACAATTCGTGTATTTCGCCGGACGGGGTCCGGCATCATCCGGCAAATCCAGTCAATTTCGGATAAGTTAATAATTATCAAAATGGCCAGCAGATGGTGATGAACACAATACCTATCTTCAGGCTCCTGATGCTGCTCACTCTGGGATCTATCTTTTCCCGTTGGGCTTATAGTGGTGAGGTGACGACGACTAATGTAGTCACCCTGGCCCGGCATGAAACCGTGGCGGAGTTTTGTGGCACTTCCTATCACCAATGTATGGGGCTCACCTCGCTGTGTCCTGACAAGTGCGGGCAGTCGGGGACGATGGCATCCTTTAAAATCACCAAGTACTTGAGTTATGAGAAATTGGGTGAGTACGGGGACCCGAAGTGTGAGCAGTATGTTTTTATGCTTGAGGATAATATGAAGCGTCCCAAAGTATCCCCCGCCATCCAGGCAACGGTGGCTTCCCTCAAGAAAGGGGATCTTGTTTTCCTTTCCTGGCACCATGACTACGTCACGGTGGGCGGGAGTTCCGGGCCGGAACGGCCGCTCATAAAACTGCAGAAAATCCCGGATTAAGAGGCGGCATCACTTCATGATATCAAAGTGGCATATCAGCGGTAGGTGGTCCGAGAAGGTGATGGGGGGCATTTGGAAATCGCGAATGATGATACCCGGGCTGTGCAGGATAAAATCTAATTCCATTTTCGGTGACCAGCTTGGGTAGGTGGCGATTTTGTGGGCATTGGCGCTTTTCAGGCCGGTGGCGGCGAGGAAGAGTTCAATCTCGGGATCGCCCCAGAATACATTGAAATCGCCTGCAATCAGATAGGGCTTTTTCATGTCCTTCACCAGCGAATACAACTCGCACAATTGATGCTGGCGATGTCGGAATTTTATGGAGAGATGCACCAGGAAGAGGGTCACCTCCTCCAATTCAAGCTGGATGACCAGCCGTTTCACCCCATGATCAAAATAGAGAAACCGCTGTTCCTTGATAACGTCCCGGGTAAGAAAGGCATTCATCTGGCGGTTGGCAACGGGCAGGAAGCGAACCCATGAACTGTCGCCGTATTTCGATCTGTAGGTGTGGTAATGGCCCAGGGCAGACGCAATAAATTCCGCCTGGTTCTGGCGGTTGGAGCGGAATGAGCCGCCATCCACCTCCACCAGGCCCACGATATCCGGTTGCTGAGCATGGATAAAGGCGGTGATTTGATCCAGCATGGGGCCGGTGCGCTTCAGGTAGCCGGAACCGGGAAAAGGCAGATGGAAACGCGCCCCGATTCCTGTGCCGTAGCGAACATTGTAGAGAAGAAATTTCATCAGAGTATTGGTTGGGCGTTATTGATTGTCCCACTGCCTAGCACCAGGTCATCGGCATAGAAGACGACAATCTGGCCCGGGGTGATGGACATTTGGGGCTCATCAAACAGGGCCTCAATCGTGTCAGTCCCCGGCACGGACTGAATCACGGCCGGAGCTTCTTTGTGTTGTTGCCGGATCTTGGCGTGAACCCGCAACGGTTGGGCAGGAGGGGTCGCAATACCGATCCAGTTCAGGTCCTTGGCGACTAACCGGTTGGAAAACAGTTCCGAATAGGCGCCGACGACAACGGTGTTGGCGCAGGCGTCAATCCGGAGCACGTAAAGGGGATCTGCTGCCCCCCCGATGCCGAGTCCTTTTCGCTGGCCTATGGTATAATGAATAATTCCCCGATGTTGCCCCAGTATCTGGCCCTGAAGGTTCACGATGGGGCCGGGCTTCTGTTCCTGCTCACCAAACAGTACCCCATAGTCCTTGCTTTCGATAAAGTTCTGGCTTTCCGGTTTATCAGCCACGTCCTCCCAGCCGATTTCCCGGGCAATCGCTTTGACTTCCGGTTTGGTCATGCCGCCGAGCGGGAAAAGCACCTGACTGAGTTGCGTCTGGGAGAGGTGCGAAAGGAAATAGGTTTGATCTTTGGCGGGATCCACGGAGCGTCGCAACTGCCAGCGGCCGGTGGCGGGATCTTGTCCAACCTGGGCGTAGTGGCCGGTGGCAAAGGTGTCGAAGGCAATTCCCTGGGTTCGCGCGCGATCCAGGAGCAGCCCGAATTTCATGCTGCGGTTACAGCGGACGCAGGGGTTCGGGGTGCGACCAGCGCGGTACTCGGAGCGGAAATAATCAAGCACTTCAGTATTATACTCCGGGGCCAGAGAGATCACGTGATGGGGGATGCCCAGGCGGTCGGCCAGGGCTTTGGCTGCCGCAATATCGCGGGGTTCACCGGGTCCATAACACCCCGAAAGGCCTTCGTCGAGGAGGGGGAGTGAGCCATCCCAGATCTGCATGGTCAGGCCAAGGATGTTAAATCCCTGCTTTTTGAGCAGATAAGCGGCAACCGAGGAGTCCACGCCCCCGCTCAGGCCGACTGCGATCGTAGGAATTTTGTTCGTAACCATTGGTTAATATCAGCACAAATCTGTAGAAAGTGTAAGTGAAAAGCGCGAGGGGCTCGGTTTGTACGTTTTTCTTTACGCTTTGGCTGAATTTCAGGTAACTTATGCGCTTGATTGAAACAGCGATAAAGATCTGGTTCCCGATAAGCTGGGACCCGGTGAGGGTCGGGGGCTATGCGACGGAGACGGGCAAAATCCCGCCAGGACCGGAAGGTAGCAACGGTATGCCATGTTTCCGGGCGCCGTAGTTTTTCTGATTTGAGCCGGGGCCCGGCTTATTTGGAATCGGACTTTTTCGTTGAGCTGAATAATGTGTCTGGGGAGGTCGGTTTATGGCGTACGAAGTATTGGCTAGAAAATGGCGTCCGCAACAATTTGCGGATGTGGTCGGGCAGGGGCATGTGACGCAGACACTGCAGAATGCCATCAAGGCCAATCGGATTGCCCACGCCTATCTTTTTGTTGGTCCTCGGGGTACGGGAAAGACGTCCCTGGCCCGCCTTTTTGCCAAGTCACTGAATTGTAAGAACGGACCGACGGTGACTCCGTGTGATGCCTGTGACTCCTGTCGTGAGATTGTGGCGGGTACGTCGATGGATGTCCTGGAAATCGACGGTGCCTCGAATAATGGCGTCGAGCAGGTTCGTGATCTGCGGGACAACGTGAAATTCGCGCCCGTGCATGGCGCATACAAGATCTACATCATCGATGAAGTTCACATGCTCAGTACGGCGGCGTTCAATGCCCTGCTCAAAACGCTTGAGGAGCCGCCGCCTCATGTGAAGTTTTTCTTTGCCACCACGGAAGCGCACAAGGTGCTGCCCACCATCGTTTCGCGGTGTCAGCGTTTTGATCTGCGTCGTATCCGAACTGAATTGATTGTGGAGCGTTTAAATCTGATCGTGAAGGAAGAGAAGATCACGCTCGACAGTGATGCCGCCTTGGCGATTGCGCGTGGAGCCGAGGGCGGGCTGCGTGATGCCGAGTCCGCCCTGGATCAATTGATTGCTTTCAGGGGCGACACGATTACCGAGACGGATGTTCTGGCCGTGTTCGGTCTGGTGTCACGCCAGACCCTGGAAACCCTGGCCATGGCGGTGTTGAAGGGGGATGTCACGGAGATTGTCCGCATCATTGGTGAGTTGGATGCGTCGGGAAAAGACATGCAGCGTCTGGTGCTTGAACTGTTGGATCAGTTTCGTTCTCTTTTGATTTTTATCTGTGCGCCTACCTCGGCGGCAAGTTTGGATATCGTTGAAAGTCAGCTGGAAAGTTTCAAGAAACAGGCCAGTCTGGCGACGCCTGACCGGTTGATGCGGATTGCAGAAGTGCTGTCCCAGACCGAAGATCGCATGCGCTATTCACTTTCACGCAGGACCTTGGTGGAGACGTCGCTCATTCGGTGCGCCCTCTCGACGACGGTGTCAGTAGATGAATTATTGCAACGGGTAGATGCGTTGCGTCAGTCATTGGGTGGTGGGGCGGCGGTTCCGGTGGTGCCCGTGGCCTTACGGGACGCGCCTGTAACCTATGCACGCCCTCCGTCGCCGCCAGCATCACCTGCAGCTGCCGCACCCGCAGCGGCCCCGGTTGTCCGTCCCCCTGCTGCCAAACCTGCGCCAACCGCCCCTGTGGCACCAGTTGCCCCGCCAGCTAATGAATTAGAGCATATGATGGCGCAATGGCGGAGCGAAATTGTGGAACGTGTCGGCCGGATCGGGACGGCCGCATTGGCGCGAAATCTTTTGCTGGACGCCCGGCCGCTCTTGGTGGAGCCCATGCGTGTTGTGATCGGGTTTGATCCTGAGTTTGCGCAAAATCTAGAGAAGATTCAATTGCCGCATTACATCAAGGCCATTCAAGGGGTGTTGACGACATTTTTGAAGCGTCCCGTCAATGTGGAGTTTCAGTTGATTGCGACGGACGCATCCTCTGATGTGCCGGCGGATCACGTTGCGGATCAGGCCGGAACTGGCGAGGGGAAGGGGCCAAAGTCAAAGCAGGATTGGTACAAGGAGCCTGTGGTGAGAAAGACCTTGGAGTTTTTCAACGGTTCGATTGTGGATATCCGGGAGTAAGCGAAGGATAGTAAATTGGAGAAACGATTATGAATGTTATGAAGATGATGAAGCAGGCGCAGACGATGCAGAAGGATATGGAGCGCGTGCAGGCTGAGTTGGTTCTCAAACGCGTTGAGTTTTCCTGCGGTGGCGGCATGGTGACGGCGGTTGCGACGGGGGATGGAAGTGTCGCGAGCATCAAGATTGACCCCCGTGTGATTGTAGCTTCCGATAAGGAGTTGCTCGAGGATATGGTTCTGGCGGCAGTGGACGGTGCGATCAAGAAGAGCCGTGAAATGGCCGCCGCCGAGATGCAGAAAGTTACCGCCGGGATAGGGATGCCGGGTCTTTTTGGACACTAATTATCCATGAACGGGCTTGAGTATTTGGATCGGATCACCACGGCCCTGAGCAAGTTGCCGGGGATTGGGCGCCGTTCTGCTGAACGCCTGGCCTACCGGCTTGCGGGGGATCCCGAGGGGGTCATGCGCGAGCTATCTGAGTCCTTGCAGGCGGCTCGTGAGAATATCCGGCTGTGTCATCTCTGCGGTAGTATCACAACCGTGACGGAGATGCCCTGCCGTCTCTGTACCCATCCCTCACGTGATGGGATGATGGTGTGTGTGGTGCAGGATCCCAGTGATATTGTGGCCTTGGAACGTACCGGCACCTATAAGGGGCGGTATCATGCCTTGATGGGCATCATTTCACCGATGCATGGGGAGGGGCCGGGGGATATCCGTCTTCAGGCACTTCTCAGGCGGTTGGACACCGAGGGCTTCCAGGAGGTCATCATGGCCTTGGGTATGGACGCGGAGAGTGAGGCCACAGCCAGTTACATTGCCGAGATACTGAAGCCGCGTAAGCTTCGCATCACCCGCCTGGCAACCGGCATTCCGGTGGGGAGTGGGATTGGATATTCGGATAGTATGACCTTGGCACGTGCCATGAAGGGGCGTCAAAGCCTCTAGTCGAAGGACGGATTTCATGTCATCGCGTAAACAAAAACTAAAGAGCCGTGACCTCGCGTCGTATCGCAGGTTACTGGGGTATGCGCGTCCTTATTTGGGGCGGTTGACTCTTGGCGTTCTTTTTGGATTTATCTGTGCCGGGGCGAATACCGGGCTTCTGGCCTTTGTGAATAAGGGGATTCCGTATTTTTACAAGACCGATACGCCGCGCCTGACGATCATTCTGATCGCGCTGGTCCTGCCGCTTGTGGCATTGATCCGGGGGATCGCTGATTTTATCACCCGTTATCAGATCCGCTGGGTGGGCTCACGGGTAGTGATGGATTTGCGAAATGCGATTTTCAAAAAATTGAATGAACTATCTCTGTCCTATTTCGTTTCTAGCCGTTCCGGGGAATTGATTGCCCGCACCACTAACGACCCCATGGCGGCAGAAAATGCCGTATCCGTGGTGGTGGAGGATCTCGCCAAGCAGCCCCTGACCTTGATCGGGGCGGTGGGGTACCTTTTATACATTGATCCATGGCTGGCCTTCATCAGCTTGGTATTGTTTCCCATTTGCATAATTCCGGTTGCCATATTCGGGCGCAAGGTGCGACGTTTCACTCGTGAGGCTCAACAACGTGTGGCGGACTTGGTGTCGGTATTACAGGAGATGATCGGGGGGGTACGTGTTGTCAAGGCTTTCGGGATGGAGGCCTATGAAGTGCGTCGCTTTGGAGACCAAAATCTGGCTTTCTTCGGGCGAACGATGAAAGGCGTGCGAGCCAATACATCGGTGGAACCGATGATTGTTTTCATTTCCTCCTTTGGATGCAGTCTGGTGTTGGTCTACGTTTGGGCGCGCGGCATGCCGGTCAGCGATTTCCTCACGTATGCGATGGCTTTGTTTATGATGTATGAGCCGGTTAAAAAAATCAGCCGTATTCATCTTCAGGTTCAGCAAGCCCTGTCATCGGCAGATCGGATTTTTGACCTGCTTGATACTCCGGTGGATGTTCAGGAACGAGCCGGGGCAGTGGAGTTCACCGGTCCTGTGCAATCGATCACGTTTGACAAGGTGACGTTCTCCTATGGCCGTGAACGGAATATTCTGGATGGCGTGGAGCTTGATGTCCGTGGAGGGCAGCGCATTGCGATTGTTGGAGGATCGGGTGCTGGCAAGACGACCCTCGTCAACCTTCTGCCACGATTTTATGATGTGACGGGAGGAGCCATGATGATCAATGGTCAGGATGTACGGGAGTTCACCATTCCCTCGTTGCGGCGGTTGATGGGGATTGTGACGCAGGACACGGTCCTGTTCAATGACACGGTCGCCAATAACATCAGCTATGGATCAAAGGGGGCATCGCGGGAAGAGATGATGGCCGCGGCCAAACGCGCGTACGCCCATTCCTTCATTATGGAAATGCCTCAACAGTATGAGACGATGATCGGGGATCTCGGGGTGCGGTTGTCCGGCGGACAGAAACAGCGTTTAGCCATTGCTCGGGCGATGCTCAGAAATCCCCCCATTATGATTTTGGATGAAGCGACCAGTGCGCTCGATACCGAATCAGAGCGGCTGGTGCAGGCGGCGCTTCATGAACTGATGAGTGGGCGAACGGTGTTCGCGATTGCTCACCGCCTCTCCACCATCGCGGATTGTGATCGGATTATTGTCCTGGATAAAGGGCATATTGTTGAATCGGGAACACATGACGAACTGCTGAAACTGGAGGGGCAATACAAGCGACTTTACGATTTGCAGTTCGCAGGTTGAGGTCCGGTTCGTTTTTTTATTTTGTTTAACGGCGTAATTTTGATATGAACAGAGTTTCCTTGGAGTATTTTCCGGGGTCGTGATTTATTTATCAGTTGAGAAAAGGGACATATCTATGAAATACGGACATTTTCTTCGGTTTGCGATGGTTGCTGGGCTGGCCACGGGTATGATGACAAAAGCACTTCCTGCTCAGGCTCAGGAAACGGGAGATCGGCATCCATTCAATATTTCTTTGTCCCCTGGCTTTATTGACATGGAGGGTGACTTTCCCACTAAGGATGGTTTTGAGGGTTCCGTCAAACTCGGGTATGACATGAACGACTGGTGGTCGTTTGAGGGTGGTCTCTTTCTTGCACCGGTGCTAAAAGCGCAATACACCCCTCGGCGTGATGCGACAACGGGCGGGGTATGGAAAAATGTCAATCTCCTCGGCGAACAGACGGGGGATCCGGGGATCAGCCAAACAACGGGTTATGGGTTTACCATGGACGCCCTTTTCCACCCCACGCCTTGGAAACGAGTGGATCCTTATCTGGCGATCGGCTTTCAGGGTATCGGTTTTACCGATGACATGAAGGACTATGATACTTTCGCAGTAGGTCTGCGGGGCGGCGGTGGCGTTATCTATAATATTAATGATTCCTGGGGCCTGCGTGCTGATTACCGTGCGGGTTTCGGGGACGGCGGCAAGAAGGCGACGGTTAATGCGACCTATGAAGTGGGTGTGCGCTACGTCATCGGTGCCGATGTGCCTCATAAATTTGTCGTGTCCGGTGGGCCCAAGGACAGCGATGCCGATGGGTTGACGGATGATGAGGAGAATAATACTTACGGGACGAATCCCCACGATCCTGATACGGATCACGATGGGCTTGGCGATTTCGAAGAAGTGCGCAAGTACAAGACTGATCCCTTGAATCCTGATACCGATTTTGATGGTTTGAAGGATGGCGCTGAAGTGTATAACTACCATACCGAGCCGTTGATGCGTGATACTGACGGTGGTGGAGTGGCGGATGGGCATGAAGTGATTGAGGATGGAACTGATCCGCGCGCTGGCCACGGGGCTGATGATCTGCAGCTTTTCGAATTGAACATTCAATTTGACTACGACAAGGACATCATTAAGCCTGAGTATTTCAAGGATCTGGATATCATTGGGAAGGTGTTGCAGCGTGATCCCGGAGCGACCGCGCGTATTGAGGGGCATGCCGATAAGCAGAAGAAATCAAGCAAGCCGCACAATGACCAGCTGTCTGAGCGTCGTGCTAAGGCCTGTGCGAATTATCTGGCGACCAAGTGGAACATCAATCGTGCCAACATGACGTCGGTTGGTTATGGCTTCAGCCGCCCGAAAGCGAAGAATGATCCGATTGTCGGGAACCCGGTGAACCGTCGCGTTGAGGTCTATATCCGTAAGTCAGGTAAACCTGAGCCTACGACTCCCCTGACGCAAGTGGAAGTCAACAGTGTGGGTGCTGTAGTGCCTGTTGAAACGAAGTAATTATTGATGATTACTGAAGGCCCGGAACAGCAATGTTTCGGGCTTTTTTATTTTGGCTTTGAAAGCATTTTGAAAAGTGATGAGTGCCCTGAATAACATGCCGATGCGAAAGTACCTGCGTTATAAACTGGAAGCGTGGGTGTTTGCCTTGGCATTGGGGTTGATTCCTACGCTTTCCCGTAAGACGATCATGCGGTTGGCCCGCTTGGGGGGGCGACTCGGTTGGATATTTGCGCGCCGGGATCGGCGTATCGCGATGGCTAATCTGGATCTGGCGTTTGGCGATACCATCACGGTTCGTGAAAAACATGTGATTGTGCGGCAGGCATTTACGACCTTTTCACAAACCGGGCTGGATTATTTCTGGTTCTCGCGCGACCGGGAGCAGCGTATGCGCGAATGGGTGGTGGTCGATGAAGCCGCACGAGTGTGGATGCAACCGGGTAAAAGGCTGATCGGAATTACCGCACATTTTGGAAATTGGGAAATGCTGGGTTGGCTTTTTGCCTTGCATGGGGCCACTATTTCGAGCGTGGCCAAGCCGGTGAAAAACCCGTTAATTGACGCCGAGATTAATCGGATCCGAATGCAGTCAGGACAGCAGATCATACCCCGGGACGGGGCCCTGCGTGCCCTGGTGCGGACTTTAAAGAACGACGGGGTCATTGCCTTGCTGTTGGATCAGGACACGCTGCCTGCCGAAGGGGGGGCGTTTGTGCCGTTTTTTGGCGTTCCCGTTCCCGTGTCCTCGGCTGGCGCCGGTCTTGCCCTCAAACTCCAGGCCCCCATCTTGATGGCTTTTTGCGTATGCCAGCCTGATGGCCGATATAAGAGCTATGCAAGTCGGCTGTTCCTCCCGGAAGAGATTGCGGGAATGAGTGCTGATGCATTGACTGCGAAAATCACCATGACGCTTGAGGAAGAGCTTCGGAGGAATCCCGGACGATGGCTGTGGAGTTACAAGCGATGGAAGCGACGGCTCCCCGGTGTTGATGCTGCGCGATATCCATATTATGCGGATTGCTGATACGTCTGATTTTAGCGGGCGGCAAGGCGCTCGGAAAAATCGGTCAGAATGTTCATGAAGTTGATATAGGCGTCGTAGGGAGAATGGTAAGGACTCAATTTGCCGTTTTCGCTATCAACGGTGAGTTGCTTCGTGTTCATGTAAAGGAAATGGTCGGAAACCTGCAGGTACCGCCACGCGTGAAGTAAGGCGGGATCCGGGTGTGCCTTGACTTCCTGCTCGATCAGATATAGCCCGTGAATGGCGTCTTTTTGCATTTCATTCCCCATCCAGTCTTGGGATTCCTGTTCGGCATCCTCCCAGGATTTAAATCCGGGGATGGAGATGGATCCACAGGTTGTGTTGGTGTTAACCGCTTGGGCTGGGGTTTCAAGCATAAACCCTTTATGTGAAAGTAACGTGCCCGGGAATTGATCTAGAAACTCCAGCGCGCCAACTTCACCGAGGGGATGTTCTTCAAAAGCATTGAGATCGCTGGTCAGGGTGATGATCTCGCCTTGTTTCTCAATCAGGCGACTCATAAATTGGCTGGGGGTTAAGGGGGCTAATGATAGCCCTGCTGTGGGCGAAAACCGGGCGATATTATCGGCAAGCAAGGGGTTTTTAAGAAGGAGTTTGAGGGCAGGGTGAGGGGCGGACTCATACAGGCGGTTCAGTGAACGACCTCCCAGCATGTGGTCGGCACCAGAAGCAAGCATGACCTTGAAGCCGAAAGAATTGGCTTCGTGCGCGATATCATTATTGTAGCCCAATGCATGATAGTGAAAGGTTTCAGGTGTTTGCCCAAAAAGACTGTTCAGCTTTTGCTGATGAAGTTCAATTTGTTCCCTGAATTCCGGCTTGGAGAAAATAAACGCAAGGGAATGGAAGTAGGGTTCACAGATGAACTCGACACAACCGGTATCGGCCAACTGTTTGAACTGGGTGAGAAGTTCCGGTTGAAAACGTTCGAACTGGTCGATGGCTACACCGGACAGCAAAATAGAAAACCGGAAATCATTTTTGTATTCCTTGATTTGCTTCAATAGAATCCGGGTTGCGGGGAGGTAGCAGTGGCGGGTGACTTTGTCCAGATGGGCAAAGTCAGCGACATCGTCGGCATAGCTTATGGATTCTCCGATATCAAAGAAGGAATAATGTCGCAAGCGGTGCGGCTCATGAACCTTGAGGATGAGACATACGGAGGGCATGATTCGCCTCAACTTAGAAGTTTATTGTAGAGGAGTTGAATGCGTGCGGCGGCAACTTCCCACCGTACATTGCGAAGCGATTTTCGGCCACTTCGGAGCAGTTCTCTTGTCAACACGGGATATTTGAGGACGGCCAGGATCTTATCGGCAATATCGTCAACATCCCAGAAATTCACAGTGAGGGCGTGGGGAAGGACTTCATTGACGCCTGCCTGTCTGGACAGAATGACGGGGACATCATAAAGCATGGCTTCCAAGGGGGAGAGCCCGAAGGGTTCTGAAACGCTGGGCATGACGTACAGGTCGCTCATGGCGTACATACGTTCCACGTCATGGCCATTGAGAAATCCCGTGAAATGGAAATGGCGCCCCAGTCGAAGCTCCCCGACGCGTTCGATCATCCGGGGCAGCATATCGCCGGAACCGGCCATGACGAAGGTGACGTTGGACATCTTTTCAAGAACCCTGGCGGCCGCTTCTACAAAGAAATCTGGCCCTTTTTGTGATGTGACACGGCCCAGGAAAAGAACGATTTTGTCGTTGCGGGGGCGGGCGACGTGGTAGACCTTCTCGATGTTCCGACGGGATACCGCATTATGGATGACGCTGACCTTTTCCGGGGCGATGCCGTATTGATCCAATATCAGGTTGCGGGTGTAATGACTGACCGCAATGACATGATCGGCCTCCTGCATGCCGAGCTTTTCAATGTCGAAGATGCTTTGATTGGTGTGGTCGCCACTGCGGTCATATTCAACCGAATGGACATGAACGACCAGGGGCTTCCCTGTTACGCGTTTCGCCCGGATAGCTGCCAGAAAAGTCATCCAGTCATGGGCATGGATCAGGTCGAAGTCACCATGTTGCGCAAGATCCTCGCCCACTTCGCTGTAGCGGGCGACCTCGGCCATCAGGTTCTGGCCGTAATGTCCGGTGGACTCGATGACACTCGTACGATTCGGACGCTCAAGGGCCCGTTCGGCCGTGGCGTTCAGGACGGTCTGGTATTCAGCGTCATTGAGATAAGGACGTAGAATCGAATCAAACGGCTTGATGTCGAGGTGCTCGAAAAATTCATCAGCCGTGGGAGGATAGGCGAAAGGTGAGGCGGAGGCAGCCACCAGTTGCACATGTGATTCTGCAACTGGCGATTCCGCTCGCGGCACCACAAAAGTAATCTTCGCGCCATGATGTGATAGCGTTCGTGTAATTTCATAACACGCTGTTCCCAAGCCTCCGCTGATGTGAGGTGGAAACTCCCAGCCGAACATCAAGATACGCATAAGGGATTATACCTCAGATGATGCAGTCGACTCTCCAGCAACAGACGAAATGGGGGCAGGCGAGGGTGCCGGTGCCGAAGCAAGGCGTGTTTTTTTCAGCGCGTTGGATGGCTAAAATAAGTTCTGCCTTTTCCAGTTTGTCCGCGGTGACGCCCAGTGCTTTGGCCTTGGCTTTGATTTCCGCGAGGTTAAGCCCTGCTTTTTCTTTTTTGGAAACGGCGGAAACCGGTTTGGAAGCGACGGGCGCCGGCTTGGCTTTTTTCAGCTTGCTCGCTGCGACTGCCGGGGCTTTGGGTTTGGCTTTTGTAACGGTCTTGGGCTTGGCAACTTTCATCTCTGCGTATTCCTTTGGTTATAACTTGAGGCCATCTTAGCGGGAACAGGTGCGACCGCAAAGCGTAAAAAGTCGGATCAATTCGGCACTGCTCCAGGCCTGTGCGGGACAGCCATTCGGGCGTTGAGGCGAATCTCCATCGAAGATTTCGGGGACATTGATTAACCCCCGGCCTTTCAGGCTGTAGTCCAGAAGGGGCCGCAGCTGTTGGGATAATTCCAGGGCCGCCTGGGCAGGGGTACTGCTGGTTTTCAAGACCGCTTCTCCGTAATGCCCCAGCAACCAGGGCCATACGGTGCCTTGGTGGTAGGCTGCATCGCGGGTGGGCTGGTCTCCCTCGTATCGGCCCCGGTAGGCAACATCATGCGGGGCGAGGGTCCGTAATCCGTACGGAGTGAATAAATCCCGCCGTACGGTTTCCACGACGCTTTTGCGCTGACGGGCGGTCAGGGGAGAGAAGGGGAGGGAGGCTGCAAAAATCTGGTTTGGACGAATCGATTCGTTCAAGATTCCTTCGGCAAACGAATCCGCCAGATAGCCGGGGCCTTCCAGCCAGAAGGTGGAGGTGAAAGCGGTCTTTAATCGTTTGGTGAGATCCGCCGGCCAGGGCAGTTTTTCATGAAAACTGGTGGCTAAAGTTTCGCAGAAGACCAGGGCGTTGAACCAGAGCGCGTTGAGTTCCACGGCAAAACCGTAGCGCGGGGTCACCGGCTGACCGTGTGATGTTGCATCCATCCAGGTCAATTGCGTATTCCGGTTGCCGGCATGCAGGAGCCCTTCAGGCGTCATAAAGACATCGTAATGGGTTCCGGCCATGAAGCGGGTGGCAATACGTTTCAGTACGGGCCAGAGGGTGTCGTGCAGGGTTTTTCGGTCGCCGGTGCATTCCAGCATTTGCTGAACAGCCCAGAAATACCAAAGGGAGGCATCCACCGAATTATAGGCGTGATGTTCCGGATCGGCCGCGAAGCAATTGGGTATTAGGCCATCCCGCTCGTGGGGTGCGACGGCTTTCAGGATTTCAATCCCGAGCTCCGGACGGCCGGAATAAAAGGTGAGTCCCGGCAGACTGATCAGGGTGTCGCGGCCCCAGTCATCAAACCAGGGATAACCGGCAATGATGGTGGCACGAGCGGAACCCGGCGTACGAATGGTGAAGTGGAGGCCACTTCGGATAAGGGCGGGCAAGGGCTCGACCATGTCGGGATCCCCGGAATGAAGGGCCACCGCCTCGGCTTCCCTGGCACAGGCCTGGCGCCGGGCGTGTTCCTTGTCCCAGGTGGCGGGAAGATCCTGTTGGGATAAAAGTGATGCGGAGACAATCACGCGTCCCTGCGGGGGTAGCGTGAGCTCCAGGGTGCCCGGGCAGAAGCAGTCTTCGTGATAATCATAGCCCCGCTCCGCTTCCATGAAATATTCGAGATTCCGGTACCATACCGGTTGAGCCTCGAAGCGCGGTGGTTGACTGGCCTGAATGTAAAGCGGGGGCAAGCCATCGTAGGGATGGATACTGAACCCGTCGGGGGCTTCTGCAGACTGGGTGTGGATCAACGTGTCTTCCTGCTTGAGTTCGTGATGGCGGCGGAAGGCGAGCAGGGGCTTCAGCCTCAGCCGGACGGGAACCTGGCTCTGTTCCAATTGATATTCGACCAGCACGGTGTTTTCGCCCTGTACCATGAGAAGGCGCTTTTGGATGACCATGCCTTCGAACTGATAGCGGAAGACCGGGCCTTCCTCGAGGCGGAATTCCGTCAAGTAGCGATGGCCGTCCGGATGCATGACGCCCGGATAGCAATTGCTGGAAAGCGGGTACTCGCCGGTGGCGGTAATGATTGAATCCTCGTACTTGGAGAGCAGTGTAAACCGTCCGGCGGGGTTGGCCAGGCCTGCAACAAGTAAGCCGTGATATTTCCGGGTGTTACAGTTGTGAATCGTGCTGGAGGCGTACCCTCCGTTACCATTTGTCTCCAACCACTCACTGCGTAATGAAGTGTGGAGTTCCTGGCATTTCTCTTTGGGAATGACGGGAAGGGGGGTCATGGTTGGGCGGACGCTTTTCCGTATTTTGCCTGACGACGTTTGTGGAGCCACGTATAGACGACGATGATAACCACGCACCCGATGATCACACCGATGGTGCAGATATGGGAATATTTTTTAATGAGATCCATGTTCTTTCCGCATAGAAAGCCGATATACGCCAGAATACTGACCCAGATCGCGGAGCCAATACCGGTATAAAGCAGAAAATGCGACATTTTCATGCGAGTCAAGCCGGCCGGAATGGAAATGAGGTGTCGGACGACAGGTATTAAACGGCCGGTGAAGGTGCTGATTTCGCCATGAGCCTGAAAGAACCGTTCCACCATGGCGAACTTATCCTGCGGACAGAAGAAATATTTGCCGTATTTTTGAAAAAAGGGGCGTCCGAGCCACATGGCGACGGTGTAATTAAGTAAGGCTCCCAGCCAACTTCCTAAAACGCCCAGAATGATCACTAGCGGCATACTCATGGTGCCCATGGAAACGAGGTATCCAGCCTGTGGCATAACGAGTTCACTGGGTATTGGAAAGACGGAGCTTTCCAAGGTCATCAGGAAGACAATTCCGGGATAACCCATGCGTTCGATAATGTCGACGTTGGCCTGGAACAAATGCGCTAAAAACTCCATAATTCAATCTCCTTAATGTAAGTGCGTATTAGTGACATAAGCCCGCAGGTCAATGCAAGCAGAGAGAATAATTAACACCTAACAACATGACAACTTTTCAGATGCCGATGTCAGGTTGAAGAGTTCGATACATTAAAATGGTTTCATCCACCATTTTTGAAAATGAAAAATGATCCACAATGCGCTGGAGTCCATTTTGGCCATGTTGTCTGCGAAGGGTACTGCTAATGGCATAAGCCTCTATGGCACTGGCCAGAGCGATGGGATCCCCCGGCGGAATGATTTTCCCCGTTTTGTCCTGCTCAACCAATTCCACCATGCCGCCGACAGCGGAGACGATGCAGGTGACTCCCATGCACATGGCTTCCACGACGGCCTTGGAAAATCCTTCATTTTTAAGGGTAGGCATGACGAATAAATCGCAGGCCCCCATGAGTTGAGGGGCATCCATGCGGAAACCCGCCAGGTGAATGCGTTCGCGAATGGCGCTGTTGCCAACAAGTTTGTTCACTTCAGCATCCCCGTTCTGGCCTACCAGGAGGAGGTGAACCGGCAGGTGCGGCGCAAGCCGGCGAACTGCTTCGATCAGGATGGGCACGCCTTTGATCGGGCGCATATTGGCAATGCACCCGATGACCACGGCATCGTCCGGGATGCCGAATTCGCTCAGACTCGCACGGGGGGCTGCTTTGAACCAGGTAGGATCGTGCCCCTTATAGATTTGAGTCAGCCGGCTTTTGGGGACCCCCATGGATTCGAGATAGTTTTGGACTGCCAGGGAAATACAGACAATGCGATCAACCCTGGGATTTAAGACGGCCAGATAGGAGGAGGGATCCCAGGAGCGGAGATGCCCCATGGTGCCGCAATACCCGATAGTCTTGGCAGAGACTCCCGTGGAGGCGATCAGGCTGTTGGAAAGGGCGCGGCTGTTGAAGGCATGGACAATGTCATAGGAACCGGTTTTGAGCAGGTGGCGAATGGCTTTGATGGCCGTGAAATCCAGCCTGGCCTTCATCTTCAAGTGGGTCATGGGGAACCCCGCCGCTTTGAGCGGATCAAAGTAAGGGGAGGAGGTGTCGCACAGGAGATCAACCTGAATGCCCCGGGCCGCCAATTCCGGGAAAAGGCGTGCTTCCGGGCGTTCTCCAACTCCAGCAACAAGTAATACTTTCATAGACTGCGCGCATGATAGTTCCGGTCAGGGGCAATGAACAACTATATTTTGATTTTAGCTGCGCTGTCTTTATATAAGTTGACAGAAGGGCTTGTGTTTCTGTTAAATGATTCCCTTGTTAATCATTTTCGGAAGAGGTAATACACTTGGATTTAGAAACTCTGCGCCATAGTACGGCGCATGTCATGGCCGCTGCGATCTGCCGGCTGTATGAGAACGTCCAGTTGGACATTGGACCGGCTATCGAGAGCGGGTTCTATTACGATTTCGACCTGTCGAATCGTCTCACTCCTGAAGATTTTCCCAAAATCGAAGCCGAAATGGCCCGTATCGTTGCTGAAAATGCACCTTTTGAGCGGCTCGAAATGGATCGCGCCCAGGCGGAAGAGGCCTTGAAAGCCAAGGGGCAACGCTACAAGTTGGAACGTTTAAGTGACATTCCGGCAGGGGAGACCATTACGTTCTTCCGCTGCGGTGATTTCATGGATTTATGCCGTGGCCCCCATGTTGCCTATACCGGGGAAATCAAGGCCTTCAAGCTTTTGTCTGTGGCCGGTTCCTACTTCCGCGGGATCGAGACCAATCCGATGCTCCAGCGCGTCTACGGTATGGTGGCCTTGTCGCAGGCGGATCTGGAGGCCCAGATTCTCCAACAGGAAGAGGCGCTGAAACGCGATCATCGCAAACTCGGCAAAGAACTGGATTTGTTCAGTATCCAGGAAGATGTCGGACCGGGGCTTGTGCATTGGCATCCTAAAGGTGCCCGTATCCGTTCGATCATCGAGGATTACTGGCGCCAGGAACATTTCAAGGGCGGCTACGAACTTCTCTATACCCCGCATATCGGTCGTGCCGGACTCTGGGAGACTTCGGGTCATTTGGGGTTCTATTCGGAGAATATGTACGCGCCCATGAAGGTGGACGACGTGTCGTATTACGCCAAACCAATGAATTGCCCGTTCCATATCCAGATCTATAAGAGTCACAAGCGCTCCTATCGGGACTTGCCCCTGCGCTGGGCGGAGATGGGCACGGTCTATCGCTACGAGAAGACGGGTGTTTTGCATGGCCTGTTGCGGGTGCGTGGCTTCACACAGGATGATGCTCATATTTTCTGTACCCCGGATCAGATCGTGGATGAAATTAAGCGGACGGTGAAGTTTGCGCTTAAGATCTGGCGTTCCTTCGGATTTACGGAAATTACGGCCTATCTGGCCACCAAGCCGGCCAAAGCCGTTGGCGATCCCGCCCGCTGGGAACAGGCCACCGAATCTCTCAAACAAGCCCTTGAGGCTGAAAATATTCCCTTTGTGCTGGATGATGGGGGCGGGGCTTTCTACGGTCCTAAGATTGACTTGAAAGTGAAGGATGCGATCGGTCGTGAATGGCAGATGAGCACTATCCAGTTTGATTTTAACCTTCCAGAACGCTTTGAACTGGCCTATCATGGGGATGATGGCAAAGAGCATCAACCCTATATGGTTCATCGGGCTCTGTTGGGCAGCCTGGAGCGGTTCTTTGGCGTTCTGATTGAACACTATGCCGGGGCCTTTCCGCTGTGGCTGGCGCCGGAGCAAATTCGTGTGCTTCCTATCAGTGATAAGGTCTTGTCCGCCGCGGAGAAACTTGCCGAGACGTTGGGTGAGGAACTTTTCCGGGTTAGCGTGGATCGAAGTTCTGATAAACTGGGTGCCAAGATTCGTAATGCCCAGGTCGAAAAGATCCCTTATATGTTGATATTGGGTGCCCGTGAAGCGGAAGCCGGACTGGTCTCAGTCCGGAGCCGGACCGGCGGGGATCTCGGCACCATGAAAATCGAGGAGTTGGTTGGCATGCTGCGCGAGGAAGTGGTAAGCAAGGCCGTGGGTGGTAAACGAGGGGCCGTAGAAAGCCCCGCAACAAGGAGGTAGGAAATTCGTCCGCAAGCTATCAGAGTGAATCACCGGATTCGGTGTCCGCAAGTCAGGTTGCTTGACTCGCAGGGGAATATGCTCGGTGTACTCACCGTCAGTGAGGCCATGTCCATGGCCGTTCGTGCAGGTCTGGATTTAGTCGAGGTTTCGCCCAATGCTGAGCCGCCCGTTTGTCGCATCATGGACTTTGGGAAGTTCAAGTATGAGCAGGCTCGCAAGGAACGTGAGGCTCGCAAACATCAGCATGCGGCTGAGATGAAGGAAGTGAAATTCCATGCGAACGTTGCGGATCATGATTTCCTGACGAAGGTGAATCACATTCACGGGTTCTTGGAAAAGGGGATGAAGGTGAAATGTTCCCTTTACTTCCGGGGCCGTGAGAATGCGCATCGCGAGCTTGGGTTTGAAGTCATCAATCGCGTGATGAAGAGTTGTGAAGAGGTGGCTCAGCCGGATATGCCCCCGAAATTGATCGGAAGCAGTATCGTCATGGTCTTGGGCCCGCGGTCGGGAAAACCTGTTACGGCAGGGGCGGCACGCCCGGCTGGAATGGGAACTGGATTGCCTATTCCACCTTCGGTAACCGGCGTTTCAACGCCAGCTGCTCCGGTGATGGCACCCAAGCCGATTCCGCCGCGTTAAGGATATTTTTTGAAAAAGCTTTACGGGATCGGGTCTCTCAGGTAGAGTCCCCCCCTTGTTTTTCCGGAAGGCGGAAGAGTTGTGCCAGTACGTGGCGCCGACCCCGGAATGAGGAGCATCATGGCTAAGAAAAAAACGAAGAAGATTAAGAAAAAAACGAAGAAGATGGTGACGAAGCGGGTGAAAGTGACAGCCACAGGGAAACTTATTTTTCAGCGTCCCGGTAGTGGTCATCTTCTGAGCAGCAAATCAAGAAAACGTAAACGCAACATGCGTGGCGGAAAAGTCATCCATGATACCGACCACAAGCGTATTGCGGAAATGATCTGAACGAATTGAAAGGACGAGACTATGCCCAGAGCAACCAATGCACCGGCGTCGCGTAAGCGCCGGAAAGTAAGATTAAAAGCGGCCAGCGGTTTCCGCGGGTCACGCAGCAAATTATTCCGCCAAGCCACAGAGGCTGTTGATCGCGCGATGCGGTTGGCGTATGTTCATCGCAAAAACGTCAAGGGTGACTATCGTCGCCTGTGGACGGTCCGTGTGTCCGCCGCCTGCCGTGAGCAGGGGTTGGCTTACAGCCGGCTCATTGAGGGCCTGAAAGCGGCTGGCATCGAGTTGAATCGCAAGATGATGTCAGAAATCGCCTTCAATGATCCGGATGGATTCATCCAGATCGTCTTGTTGGCGAAAAAGGCACTTGCCACTAAGACGGCTGCTTAAGTCAGTCTGACCGTCGGTGAAAGTCTTGAAACGGCCGCTCGAAAGGGCGGCCGTTTTTTATGGGACTCTGAATCCTGATTCCTGTATATTGACCTGGTCTGAACATTTGAACGAAGAGGGTTTAATCACGGAGGGTGGTATTATGAAAATGAAGACGTTAGTCGTTGGATGGTTTGCGGTGGGTATGGTGTGTGGCCAGACCGGGTTCGCGCAGATGGTCGGCTTGCCGGTTATGGATACTGCCTCGCCGCGTGACCAGGGGAATTTGGAAATAACCCCGGGCGTCATGTTGGGGCAAGATATGGATTTTTACGGGGCCCGTGTCACCGTTGCCGTGGTGGATGACCTCCGTCTGTTTTTCGATGTGGGGCAGGTGGATCTTACTGAGGCTGACTCCGGCTATGGTGCACAGGGCGGAGCACTCTATTCGCTCTCACGAAATGATCTTGTGGATCTTGGTATCCGTGGGGCTGTTTACTACATGAGCTCGGATTTGCTGGGACTGACAGGGGCTAACGGTATGCTGGTGTTCAGCGATGAGACGCTGCTGGATCATCTTTTCCTGTACGGTGGAGCCGGGTTGGATGTCGTCTATAAATCGATTGATACCAAATGGGGCGCCAGTTCCTCCCAGTCTGAAATCAATCCTGCCTTCTCACTGGGCCTGTCGTATCAGTTCAACGATAGCTTTTCCCTCTTCACAGAAGCGAACTACGTTGATGGCCTGTACGCAGGCGTTGGCCTCAGTATCCGGTAATACTGCGCTTGCAGAACCGACTGATGAGACGGTTTATAGCTAGAAATCAACAGGAAGGACAAATGAACATGGATACGACTGAACGGAATCTGTTACGCCAACTGGCGGGTGAGTATTTTCTCCTGGCCCAGGAGGAACGTTTTCGTAACAACCGGCATCTGCATCGTGCCGTCAACGATTTGAAGCCGGTACGACCGGTGGTGTTGATCGATGAGCTGCCCTGGGGTGAGATGAACCTGGATGGCGAACTGACCCTGCGTTGCACCGACCCGATCCTGCGCAGTGTCGAATGGCATCTGCGCACGACTCTCTACAAGGCCCGGCATTTCCCCGCCGACATGATCATTTCGCCCTACGTTCCGGTTTCCAAGATCATCCATTCTACCGGAATTGGTATTCAGGTCCAGGAGGAAACCCTGGTCGCGGAGGGATGTGATACGATCCGGTCGCATGCGTACCATGACCAGCTTGCCACCGACGCCGATCTCGACAAGATTCATGACGAGGTGATTACCTACGACCACGAAGCCACCCTGCGCAACTACCAGCTTGTCGGCGATGCCATCGGCGACATCCTGCCGGTGCGTCTCAAGGGGATGGATCATGTCTGGCTGGGTACCTGGGATCGCATAGCCATGTACCGCGGTGTGGACAATCTGCTGCTTGATCTGGCGGACCGCCCGGAGTTCATGCACCGCACGGTGCGCCGGTTGCATGATGTTCAATGGAACAGTAGCAAGCAGTATGAGGCGCTCGGACTGCTCGACAATGATCCGCAATCGCTGCACTGCACCCCCATCCTGGCCAGCGACCTGCCGGGGCCGGGCTTTGACGGCGCGCAGGTCCGGCTCAAGGATGTCTGGGGGAGGGCTGTTGCGCAGATCTTCGCCTCGGTATCGGGGGCGATGCATGAGGAGTTTGACATCAATTACATCAAGGACGCCATGGCCTGTTGCGGGCTGGTCTATTACGGTTGCTGCGAGCCACTTGACCGCAAGATGGACATCGTGAAAAAAATCCCGCACCTGCGCAAGATCTCGGTCACGCCCTGGGCGGATGTCCATGTCGCGGCCGAGGCCATTGGCGGGAATTACGTGCTCTCGTCGAAGCCGAATCCGGCGGCGGTCGCCGTTAACCGGCTCGATCCCGTCCAGCTCCGCAAGGAGATCGGCAAGATCCTCGACGCCGTCCGGCGGTATGGCTGTCCGTGCGATATCGTGCTCAAGGACATCAGTACCTGCAACGGACGGCCGGAAAACATTTTCGAATGGGAAAAGATTGTCATGGAGATGGTGCGCGGCTGACAAGCGCCCCATGAACTTCATCGCTGTCTTTTTGAAAGGTAGCCGAACCATGATTCAGGATTGTGATTTGATTCTTTTTCAGGGCGATTCCATTACCAATGCGTTTCGCAAGCCGGAGGAGGTTTGCAATGCTTACCAACCCAGTCTATGGCGGTATTGCAGGGGGCTGCAGTTCTGGAAGCGCCGGAACACGCGGCTGAAGTAGAAGGGATTGTCGAACCCCACCGCCTGTCCGATTTCAGCCACCGGCCATTGGGTGTGCTGAAGGAGATGCATGGCCCTGCCAATACGTGCCCGGAGAATGTAGAGGATCGGCGGGTAACCCGTGCGTGCCCGGAAAACCCGGCAGAAGTGGCCTTCGCTGCAGCCAAACCGGTGCGCCAGATCAGGCAAGTGTAGAGGTTCAATCAGATGGTTCTCAATATGCGCCACCGCCGCCGCGATCCAGTCGTGGCTGGCGCGCGTCATGGGCGGTTCGGTCGCCAGGCGGAGAAACATCGCCACCAATCGCGCAGTCAGGGCGTCCAACTCGGGGCCGATGGCGCCGCCCTGTTGACGGGCCACCAGCCACAGGTGCTCGACGGCCTCCGTCAGCAACGGGCTCCGTACAACGGTAATGGGCGCCAGCCGCCGCTCCAGACCCTTTAGGCGTGTCCCCCGGAACCCTACCCAGACCGTTTCAGCGCTTTTCGTTTCCTCGCAATGTCGCGCTCCCGGCGTAATCAGAACGCAATCGAACTTGTCGGCCGTCACCAGCGGCTTACCGCCAAGCCGGATGCCGCCGTCCACCACGGCCGTCAGTTCCCACCAGGCATGGGCATCCTGCGCGGAACTCAGACGCGGCCCGTCATACCGGTCGACATACAGGGGGGAGCATTCCGGCGATCGTACGTGAAAGACGCTCCCGCTCCATAGGGAGTCATCAAAAAAATGAAGTAATGTCGCAGCTGTTTTCATCAACTTAGTATGCTTTTGTTAGCAGTTCAGGCAACACAAAGGCAAGGGGAAAGTCGCTCGCATATCAGAATCGTGCATATCAAGGATCAGTTCCGTGTATGGCGGAATGCCCGGTGGAATGGTAGTGTCAGGGACAAACCAAAAGCATGATAGGAGTGATCCATGAAGACAGGATTTCGCAAGGGTGGGCAGGTGTATTTGAAGACTCTCGACAGGCGCGCGTTGAAGCCGGACGAGATCCGGGTGAAGGTCCTGGCCTGCGGTGTCTGCGGGACGGATATTCATGCCGATGCGGCGTCGCTGGCTGAGGAAAAGGTCCTGACCGGACATGAGATTGCCGGTGACATTGTGGAATTGGGTGCGGCAGTTAACGGACTGGCCTTGGGGCAGCGGATCGTGCTGGACTCGGCGACTCCCTGTGGCCGCTGCGATGCCTGCCGCAACGCCCGGCAGGAACTCTGCAGCGATATCCGCAGTTTCTTCTTCCTCGACTCGTTTGGCTTCTCCGACGAGATGGTGGCCCCGGCCATCTGTGCCATTCCCTGCGCGGACCTCGCGCCGGAAATCGCCTGTCTGCAGGAACCGCTGGGCGTGGCGATTGACCTCGTCCGGCTCTCGGACATCACGCTGGAATCCAATGTCCTGGTTCTGGGACAGGGACCAATCGGACTGATGGCGACAGCGCTTGTCCGGAACATGGGTGCCCGCCGTGTCTTCACCACGGAGTTGAAATCCCGCCAGAAACGCATTGAACTCTCCTTGAAATTCGGCACTGACAAGTGTCTGGATCCAGCGGAAACGGATCTTGAGCGGTTTGATTTCGGATGCAAGATTGACCGCATTCTTGTCACGGCCCCCCCCAAGGTCCTCCCTTCCGCCTTCAATATTGCCTGCAAGGGCGGCATCGTCTCCTTCATCGGCATTGGCATTGGGGACGGCGCGAAAATCAGTTTTGATGCGAATGAATTCCACTTCAAGAAACTCCAGCTCCGCGCTTCCTTCGCGTCGCCGGCCCAGTTCGGGCCGCAGGCCTTGCGCTACCTGAGGGAAGGGGTCATTGACGGCAAGGCCATCGTCACCCACACCTTTGGATTGGATCGGATCGCGGAGGCCATCAAAGTGGCGCAGACTGACAGCTCCGCCGTGAAAGTGGTGGTGGTGCCGTGACGGCGCTGGCCATTGTCCTTAACGGCGAAAGCAATTCGGGCGGCATCGGATTGAACTCCGATGCCACCCCGGCGGAGCTTGCGGCGAACTCGTGCTTGCAGATCATGAATCTGACGAGCGGCCTGTTCGGGTTCGAGTCCCTGCAACTGGGGGTCAATAATCTGCGCGACCATACGGGGTTGGAGTCCCACTACGACACCTGTCACGGATTAGAGAATGCCCTGGCGAATTCAGTTGAGTCAGGAGTGTTCAAGAACCACTCGCAGGTGTACCTCATCAAGACCGGGCAGGGGGGCTCTGTAATTTCGGAGTGGGCCGTTGGGGCGCCGTCCGGCTATTGGACCAAGTTCCTCCGGCGGGTCAACGCCGGCAAGACGCAGTTGCCGTCCGATCGCCAGTGGGTGGTCTGGTTCAGTCTCGGCATCAATGATGCCATCGCGGGGACTCCGGTCAGCGTGTGGAAGACGAACACCATTGCGCATCTGAACAAGATCAAGGCGGAGCTTCCTGGCGCCCTCATTGTCATGACGCAATTCCAGTCCATGACAGGGGGTGTCTCCATGGTGGAGTTCAACCAGGCCATTGCCGAAATCGCCGCCAGTGAGGCCAATGTGTTCGCTGTGGATTCCAGCGGGGCCGCCCTGCGGGATACGTATCATTGGAGTTATGCGGGACTGAAAACGGTGGGGAATCTCATGTCTGAAACCACCAAACAGGCAATAGGATTATGACCGGGGAGCAAACAATGGAAGACACGCTCTATGTCTCTACGATCGGCAATGATAACTGGACCGGGCGTCTGCCCGAGCCGAATACGGACGGGACGGATGGCCCGCTCGCTACCTTGGTGGGCGCGCGCAACCGCGTGCGCCACCGTTCGCAGCCGCCTGCCTATCAGAATGGAGCTTGGAGGCCCCAAGGCGTCTCCGGGCAGGCCGCCGTGCGGGTGCGCGGCGGGGTCTACGCGCTCAAGGAGCCGCTGACCTTCGGGCCCGAGGACGCATCCGGCATCCACTTCACTGCCTTTCCGGGCGAGACGCCGATTCTGGATGGCGGCCGCAAGCTGGAGGGGTGGAAGCCCGGCGAGGTGAATGGCCGTCCGTGCTGGACGCTGGAATTGCCGGAGGTCGCCCGCGGCGAATGGCGGTTCCGCTCGCTGTTCGTCAATGGCCGCCGTGCCCAGCGCCCGAAACTGCCGAAGTCCGACTGGTTCTGGATCGAGGATGTCCCGGGCAAGGGGTTGAAGGCGGAGTTCCACGAGGGGAGCGCCTGCTTCGTCGCCAAGGAGGGTGATTTCCATAACTGGCGGAACCTGGCGGATGTCGAAGTGGTGGTAATGCATTACTGGAACGACGAGCACATGGACGTCGTTGCCTTCGATGAGCGGACGCGCCGGGTCGTCTGCGACCGTCCGAGCATCTTCCGCCTCACGGACGATCATCAGCCCCGCTTCGCCAAGTATTATGTCCAGAACGTGTTCGAGGCCCTGACCGAGCCAGGGGAATGGTATCTTGATCGGCACGCCGGGATGATCTACTACATCCCGCTGGAGGGGGAGACCCTCGAGACGGTGGAGATCTTCGCCCCGCGGATGAGCCAACTGCTGACCATCACTGGCGACGCGGACGCCGGGCAGCTTGCCCAGAACCTGCGGTTCACGGGGCTGACCTTCCGCCACACCGACGCGCCCCTGCCGCCCGGCGGCTGGGATCCGAACGCCTGTAACCCGGGCGAGGGCATGCGCAGTTGGCCCAATGACGGGAATTACGCGTCCGCCCCCCAGGCCGCCTTCAACATCCCCGGTGTGATCCGCCTCGAGGCCGCGCGGAACTGCTCCTTCGAGGAGTGCGTCGTCGAGCATGTCGGCTGGTGCGCCATCGAGATCGCCGACGCCTGCCACGCCATCCGCATCGTTGGCAACGAACTGCGCGATCTCGGCGCCGGTGGTGTCAAGGTTGGCGGCTCGGACGTGGACGGTCCCCGTGCGCGGCGGACCGGCAATAACGTGGTTACCGACAACCATATCCACCACGCGGGGCGGGTATTCCACCAGGCGGTGGGTGTTTTCATCCAGCACAGTTACGGCAATGTCGTTGCCCACAACCACATCCACGACCTCTTCTACAGTGGCATCTCCTGCGGTTGGAAATGGGGATTCATGGAGTCGGTCTGCCGCGACAACCATATCGAATACAACCACATCCACCACCTCGGGTCCGGCTGGCTTAGCGACATGGGCGGGATCTACACTCTCGGAGTCCAACCCGGGACGACCATCCGCGGCAATCGGATTCACGACGTCAAATGTGCCAACTATGGGGGTTGGGGCATTTACCTGGACGAGGGCAGCTCGCATATCGTCGTGGAGGACAACGTCACGTACGACACCAACACCGAGGGCTTCTTCCAGCATTACGGCCGCGAGAACATCGTCCGCAACAACATCTTCGCGGCCGGCGCGGGCGGGCAGGTTACCATGGCCAAGACACTTCCCGAATGGCGCGGCTTTACCTTCCAGAACAACATCGTGGTCAGCGACGGCGCGCCGCTGTTCGCCACCAACTACGGCAGCGACCTGCGTAAGCCCGGCTTCATGTCGGATCATAACTTGCTGTGGTCGACAGCGGGCGCGCCATGGAACAAGAGCGGTCCAAAGGAGGAGGACAAACTGGACCTGGAAGCGCTCCGGGCCCACGGCCTCGACGGCCACTCCGTCGTCGCCGATCCGTGTTTCGCGGATTTCGCGGCCCGGGACTTCCGGCTCCTGCCGGAGAGCCCGGCCTTCGCCATAGGAATCAAACCCATCGACCTGTCGAACGTCGGCCCAAGGCCGCAGGAGAAGAGAGGCCTCACATGACCGGCAAGGAACGGATGTTGAAGGCCTTGCGCTTCGAGGAGCCGGATCGGCCGCCCCATTTCGAGATCATGTTCGAACTGGAGAAGGAGGCCTTCGGTCTGCAATTTCCCGACCGCCGGGCCTGGGACGGCTGTTCCGCTGCCGACAAGGATCGGATGATCGGCCAGTGCATGGATATCTATCAGAAAATCGTCGAGCGCTACCAGTGGGACGCCCTGGCAGTCTTCTGGCCCTGGAGCGATCCTGACGGAGTGGTGGCGGCCAGGAAAACATTCGGCGATGACATTCTCATCGGAAGCATTGTGGGGCAATCCATCTGGTCCATCGAGGGCCTCACGGACTGGACGGAGTTCGCTGTGATGTTGATGGAGCAGCCAGATGAGATCCATCGCATTGCGGACGAGAAGACGCGCATCGCCATCGACAAGATCGGGAAGCTCATTGATGCCGGTGCCGAGTTCATTCATCTCGTCAACGATGTCGCCTTCAATGCCGGCCCCTTCATCTCCCCCGCGCAGTTCTCTGAATTCATCACGCCGCAGTTGAAGCGGCAGGTGGACTTTATCAAATCGCAGGGCTGCATTCCGTTTGTCCACACCGATGGCAATATTGATTCCATCCTGGACGACTACCTGTCATTGGGCGCCGCCTGCTTCCAGTCTGTGGACCCGATGGCCGGGATGGATATCGCGCAGACGAAGAAGCGCTGCTACGGCAAGATGGCGCTGATGGGCAATGTTCAATGCAACCTGCTTCAGGACGGCCCTCTGGAGGCGATCCGGAAATCCGCGCTCTACTGCCTGGAAAACGCCTCGCCCGGCGGCGGGTATATCTTCGGCACGTCGAACACGATTTTCCCCGGCATGCCACTGGCGCACTACGAATATATGCTGGACGTATTCCGTGAGTACTGCGGGCGGAGGCATTTGTGAAAACCGTATTGTTGCTGGGAGATTCGATCCGCCTGAGTTATCAGCCCCTGGTCGCGGAACGGCTCGAGGGCCGGGCACGGGTCTTCGGACCGTCGGACAATGGGCGCTTTGCCCTCTACACGTTGATGCGGTTGGGCGATTGGCTGGCTGAATGTGGAAAGCCGGATGTGATTTACTGGAACAATGGTCTGTGGGATCTGGGCCAGTGTCCCCATCGCTTCCCAAACCAAATCCCGATTTCCGACTTCGCGGGCAATCTGGGAGTGCTTCTTCAACGGTTGAGGGAAACCAACGCCCAGATCATCTGGCGGACGATCACCCCGGTGAGCGCAGCCCGTGGCTGGCGAGACAACTGGTTGTTCGAGCCGAAGGATGTTGA
This sequence comes from bacterium, assembly GCA_037143175.1. Taxonomy (NCBI): domain Bacteria; species bacterium. The sequence continues at coordinate 4,641 of JBAWZF010000019.1, read as the reverse complement.
CCGCTATAATGAGGCGGCACAATCGTTGATGGAGAAAGAGGGGATCCCCTGCCACGATCTGGGATCGGTTATCCGGGAGCGAATGGACGATTGCCTCGACGTGGACGGCGTACACCTTTCGTCAATCGGGCGAACCGCGTGTGCCGACGCCGTTTCCCGAACCATCCTGCAATACTTATAAATGAAAGAGCCGCGATGACTTCCCATCCCGTTGACATCAGCCTGAACTTCATGCCGGCTTTTTTCCGCAAGCACCTTGGTGTGACGTATGGCGACGCGTTCTATTTCGATCCCGGCCATCGCGCTAATGTGGAGCGCGCCGAGAGCCGGTTCCTCTACGAGGTTCTGGGTCGCTTCGGAGTGGGGAGTCCGACCCCGTCTCCTTCGCCCAGCCTCTTCATCCAGCCGATTGACCTGCTCAAGGCCACACAGGGAACACCCGTATGCTGCCCGTTGGATGCCACGCTGGAGACCCGGGGCCATGCCTGGGCGGACTTGAGCGTCGCGGAAATTGAGCGGCTCGACCCGCGCGCGGCCGCGCATCATCCGTTTGTTGACACCCTGCTTGGTCAGTATCATGAGCTGCAGCGTCTTTACGGCGATCAGGCCGACCTCTTCGGTCTCAAGTCAGGGATGATGAATCTTCACGCCCCCTTTACCACCGCCCATCAGCTCTGTGGGGAAACACTGTTCTACCTGCTAGTGGACGACCCGAAAGGGGCGCGGCTGATTTTCGACAAGATCTGGGCGCTCTACCAGGCGGTCTTTGCGCGCCTCCGGGCTGAAATCGGCGCCCCGCCGTTGTCTCGGGTGAATCTGGGGGATTGCTCGGCCAGCCTGATTTCCGCCGAGCAGTATCGTGAGGTGGTGCTGCCGGCCAACCAGGCCATTGCGGCAAAATTCACTCGGGCAAACTATCACTCCTGCGGATCCTCCAGTCATTTGCTTGAAGCTTTCGCCGACATTCCGGGAGTCAAGTCCATCGAGTTGGGCCCGGGCACCAACCTGCCTCTGGCGGTCCGCCATCTGCCTGGCGTTGCCATGCGCCCGCTGGTTGACCCTTTGGTGATGCGCAATGCGAGCCCGGATGCGATTTGTGCGTTGACACGTGTCATGGTGACCGACTGTGCTCCCGCACCCGCCACGACGCTCTGCGCCTGGTCCTTCGACCGGGATACGCCTATTGCCAATGTCGAGGCAATGTATTCGGCGGTAAAGGAGTTGACACCATGAAAGCGATGACAATGACCCCGAAACAACGCATGTTGGCCGCCTATCGCGGGGAACTGGCCGATACCGTGCCGGTGGCCCCGGAGTTCTGGTACTATCTGCCCGCCCGGTTACTGGGCGTGGACATGATCCGGTTCGAGCGGGAGATTCCGCTCTGGGAGGCCCTGCTGAAGACCTTCCGTCACTACGGTACGGAAGGGTGGGGGGCTGTCTTCACCAGCATCCCCGCGCCTGACGTCAAGAGCACGGAACGCTGGACGGAACTGGCCGAGGGACGGTTCGAGTCGCGGATGACCCATGTCACGCCTCACGGGACTCTCACGTCAAGCCAGGTCTACGACCGCCATGAACCGTCGTGGGCGATGGAACGGCCCATCAAGGATTTTATCCGGGACTGGCCCGCCTACAAGGCGGTCAGCCTGGGCTGTGTCGAGGAGGCGGACTGGCGGCCAGTGAACCAGGCGGTGGATGCCGTCGGGGAGGACTACCTGCTGGAGTTGTGGCTCGGGTTCCCGTTCTTCGACTACATCGCCCTGCCGCGCGAAGGCGGACTGGAGCAGGGAATCTTCGATCTGATGGAGCATGAGGCCTTCTTCGAGCAACTGCACGAGGAGTACATTGAGTGGATGTGCCGGTTGGCGCGGGTGGCGGCAGCACGGACGACGGCCGAGTCCTTCTGCATCGGTTGCGCCTGGTCATGTGTGTCCTTGATCGGGCCGGACCTCTGGCGACGCTGGGACAAGCCGGTCATCCGGGCCGTGGCCGATGAGCTCCACGCCGCAGGGAAACTGCTACATATCCATTTTCACGGCAAGAGCCATGCCGTGCTGGCCGATCTCGCCGACTGCGGGGCCGATTGCGTGTGCCCCTTCGAGCGCGCCCCGGGCGGGGACATTGCCGACCTTGGCGAGGTACGCCGGATCCTGGGAGACCGGGTGACCGTCAACGGCAATGTCCATACGGTGGAAACCTTGATCCGCGGCACGCCCGCCGATGTCGAGCGGGAGGTGGCGGAGATCTTCAGGCAATGGGGGCCGGACAAGCGGCGGTTGATCCTAGGGACGGGCGACCAGGTCGGCCGGGAGACAACGGAAGAGAACATTGCCGCCATGATCAATATGGGCAGGAAATTGGGAAAAGTGACCGGGTAATCAGTGGAGAGCAAGAATATGAAAGTTATAGCGGGTGTTATCGGGTGCGGGAATATTTCGAAGTTTCATTTTTCCGGGCTGGAGAAGGCCGGGGCAGAGGTCAGGTGGGTCTGCGACCTCGTCGAGCCGAATGCCCGGCCCTACGCGGAGAAATTCAAGGCGCGTTACACGGCGGACTGGAAGGAGATCGTGGCGGATGCGGAGGTGAATACCGTGGTCATCACGGCCTTATCATCGGTGCACAAGGCCATCTGTCTGGCGGCGATCGCCGCCGGAAAGGCTGTGATCTGCGAGAAGACCCTGACGGAGAACCCCGCCGACTCCCTGGAAATCGTGAAAGCCGCGGAGGTGAAAGGAACAATATTCTATACCTCCTACATGAAGCGGTTCATTCCGGCGGTTGCCAAGGCGAAGGAGCTGTTGCCTGGCTTGGGTACAATCGTCTCCACGCACATCCGATCCCATCAATGCTGGGGGGATGTGTGGGATGGCAATCCTGCCTCCGGCTTCTTCCACACCCCGCCGGGTGGGATATCGCAGGTCCGGAAGAACTATGGCGGCGGTATTCTGGTCTGTGGGGGCAGTCATATCCTGGACCTGATTTGCTTCCTGCTGGGGCGGCCGCACAATGTCTACGGGAAAGTCCATATGCCGGATGACCGCGACTATGACCTGCACGCCATGGCGCTGATGGAAACGCAAAATGGATTGGTGGATTTCGAGGTCTGGGCGCATCCGCTCAAGCACATCGGTTTCCTGCGCGACGGTTGGGACGAGCGGGTGGAGATCAACGGCACCGGCGGGCGACTGGAGATCTTCAGTGCCCAATGGGACAACCCCTACAACAAGGCGTCCCTCCTGCTTCATTATGATATCGCCAGCGGCAATACCACCGAATACCGTTATGAGGCGGTCTCGCCCTTTGACGGGGCGGTTCAGTTCTTCTGCAAGAATATCGAGGGAGGAACACAGGGAGCCCAATGGCGAACAACGGGGTATGACGTGGATGAGTTGATTGCCCATATCCAGCAGAGTTCAAGGAGTGGCCAGGCGGTAGATGTCGTCTGGAAACTCTAGTGTAGCGTCTCCTAAACGTCTGGTGTTATATTAACAAAATCCGCATGAACTAATAATAGGCAAGAAAAATGACCTTGATGCTGATATATCACATGGTGTAGTACGCGTATCAATTAAATCATTGAAAGGAAACAAACCATGATCATAGACCAACTGAAGCATGCCGGGCTCTATAAGGGGCTGGGCGAAAACCTCAAGAAGGCGTTCGACTATCTTGCCGCCCACGATTTCTCCGCCATGGAGTCCGGGCGTTACGACATCGATGGCGACACGGTTTTTGCCCTGGTGCAGCGGTATGATACCAAACCCCGGGAGAAGGGGCTATGGGAGGCGCATCGCCGTTACATCGACGTCCAGTTCGTGGCGTCCGGGATCGAGAGCCTAGGCTGGGCACAGCTCGGCAACCTGACGGAGACGCAGCCCTATTCGGCGGAAAAGGACTGTCTGTTGCTCGCCGGCTCCGGTGACGTTGTGACCGCGCGCGCCGGTGACTTCCTGGTCTTCTTTCCGGAAGATGCCCACATGCCTTGCCTGGCGCACGACCAGCCCTCGCCGGTGCTCAAGGTCGTGGTCAAGGTGTTGGTGAAATAGGATACTGACGATGCATAAGACATAGATCATTGAAAAACCGGAAATCTTCCTCCGCCACCATTGCCGCCACTTAGCACGGATGAACCGCCTTTAGTGCATGCTCGCTCCGCAGCACTAAGGTCTCGGGTGTGCATTGACACCCAGTGCGGTGAGACGTTCACGATGGAGGCGCAGTCGCTCCAGAAAGCCGGCGTAGTGCTTCTTCTCCGCGTTCAGCCAGAGTACTTCAGAAAGCGCGCAAATACGGGGAAAGCCCATGTAGTCAAGGTAATCCCTGTCGGCTATATATTCGGTCCAAAGTGTTGCCGACCGAATTATGACCGCGTGCCGTTCCTGAATTAAATCTGATGAAAAGGGTCAAGATTTCCGCACTCTGATCGTAAAAAGTCCCCAGTGCCGTCGTATAATTTCCCGATATTTTTCAATGCCGTCGAAAAAGTTTCAGGCAGTTACGACGAGGATGGGTGGATCGTTTTGTTTCACTCCTGCTTTAGGCTGCTCCGGTTATGGTTACAGGTCATCTTTACGTGTTGCCAACCGAATTATGACCGCGTGCCGTTCCTGAATTAAATCTGATGAAAAGGGTCAAGAT
>JBAWZF010000018.1 GCA_037143175.1 bacterium | reverse complement strand
AGTATTTGAGCCAGAAACGCCAGATTAAAGGAAAATTAGATGCGTCTGCCCTGCTGCGCGCCCTACCTTTGGGATCTAACTCAGCGTGGCATGATTATTGCTTAAATAATACTCTTTATACAATGAATCGATCGAAAATAGGATGTGTTTGCAAAAATTTCTAATCATTTTGATATCAGTGCTGCTGGCGGGATCGGGAGAGGCAATCCCAACGGTGGCGTGGCGTTTTTCGGCCTATCCTTTTCGCACAGTTTTTCGTGTACCGGATGCGGCGCGTACAAATATCATGCTCAAGGTGAATCGTGTGGGTAACATGCCGGTGACCCGGAACGGGTTTCTGGCGTGTAGTCCTGATGGGACTCCGTTGCCACTGCGCGTGTTGCATATGGAGGGAGATGAGGTTGTTCTTGCGCTGGAGGCGCCTCGTTCAGGTGCACCTAACTATGCCGTGTATTACGGGGCCAGTCCAGCCAATGAGTTAGTGGTTCCCCTGGAAGCCGCAGTGGATCCAGAGCCACTGGCTTTCGGATTCATGTCACTTCCTGGAAAAGGGATCCCTTCATCATGGGAGCGACTGAGGCACATGCTTAAGTCTCCACCGGGCCAGATTCGGACCCCATATCGGATGTCGGGTTTCGATGGGATAGGGAAGGAGATGGATCGGATTGAATCTGAAAAAGCCGAAAAAGAAACCAAGGGTAAAAAAGAAGGGAGCCGATTCAAGTCGGGAATGAAGCTGGCCTTAATACGCTCATTTCTGCTCTGCCATCGCGAGGGAACGTATCAATTTGCAGTGAACTGCAAGGACGCCGGTTTTGTGGTGGTGGATGGAGAACTGGCGGCCACCTGGCCCGGCGAACATTTGCCTGGCACCTGGCAACTGGGAGCACCGGTCGCCCTCAAGGCGGGGGTACACCGTTTAGAAGTATTTAACGCGTTTGATGGTGCGCAGCCGAATCTCCGCGTGGGCTGGTTGCCGCCGGGACGCAAGGAATTTGTTCCGTTGGCCGTACCGGATCTGATCGCCTCGTGTGAAGCGATGGAGGCCAGAGCTGAACGCATGGACCGGACGCTCCAGCCCGGTTTTCTGGCGACTTTGGTCCAGGCCTATTCCTTTCGTGGCGATGCCGATGTCTTTGTGACCGTGAAATTTAACAACACCACCGAGAATTGGATCACGCCTGAGATGGTGTCGCGCTGGCAATTTGGCGACGGCGCACAAAGCGATGAACAGAATCCCAGTCATATTTACAAAACCGCTGATGTTTTCAAGGCTTCACTCGAGGTTCGGGATGCATTGGGGTTTGTGGCCAGTTGCAGTGAATCTGTGGATTGTCGTCAAATTCAACCCGAGGAATACGCGGTATCATTCGATATGGTCGGTCTACCCGCCCTGTGTTTTGGCCGTGATCAGGTGGCTCCCTCCCTACGTATCCAGGGAGTTGTGCCAAACGATGTCGTTCTTGACGTAAGCTGGGAGTATCATCTCCGGTCAGGGGCTTCGCAACAGAACCACCAGGAGATTACTCCAAAGAGCCAGGCGCAATTCATACAGCTTGCACCTGTGGCGGCGAGTGAAGTGGAGTCCCTCAACTGGAGCATCAGTCACCGTAAATCAAGGTTGGGCGGAGAATTGATCAAGTTTGTGCGTCCACCATTCGATACACTACCATCACGTCTTGAAGGTGACAGGCTATACGCTGCCGGGGGGACTCGACTGGTACTGGTTCCCGGCTCCGGGGTATCGGAGCTCCGGCGGACGGTTCCGGTTCCGGGTAAAAGTTTTGGTCGACTGGTATGTGTGGATGATTCCCTTGCCGTCATAGGGCTTATTAAACCCGGCTATGAGCCGTTTGATCGCATTCTGGCGCGCCTGCTGGCGGGGCGGGTGGATGAGGTCCGTTATGCGGCGCTCCCCGAATGGACACAATTTTCAGAATCGTATGGTTCGTTACGCAAGTTTGTCGATGTGCCCGCCGCCTTAGAGCGGGAGCGGGCCGATGTTGCCATCCTCACCATCGGTTTAAAGGACATTCTAGAGGTGAAGGATGTTGATGAATTTGAGCGGCAGGTGGCGGCACTGTCGGACATGGTGGCAACGTTGTTGAATATCAAGCTGGTATGGGTGACTCCACCCCCGTATCCTTCCGCCCCTGAGCGTAGCCGGGTGTTTGCCGCAGCGATCCGACGTGTCGCTGACGCACGTGGGATTCCTGTGGCTGACCTGTTCACGGCCTTTAGCTGCGTGAGTGATAGCCGACATGTTTTTTTTCAGGAAAATTCCCTTATGTTGTCGGAGCAGGGACATCGGCTAGCAGGTCAGCAGATTGCCCGGGCGTTGGTGGGGGAGTAATAAAAAGATGTTTCAAAAGTCAGCAGTGAGCAGTCAGCAGTCAGCAGTGACTGTAGGCGATCCCTTGATGCTTAGCCGTTTACGGCCCGAGTGGAGTGCCCGGGTTCCGATCACCAGTGCCCAGCGGACGGTTCTGCTGGCGGCTTGCGGGGTGGTCCTGCTTCTGGCCGTCTGGCAGCCCTGGTTAACCGCCAAGGTATTTGTTTTGACCTCCACTGTCTTCTACGTGATTCACGCCATTTACAAACTGGCTCTGGTCCGTTTCTCCATTTCCGTCAACTCTGAACTCGTCATAGGGGCGGCTGAACTGGCGGCCATACGTGACGAAGAGCTGCCCGTCTATTCGATCATGGTGCCGATGTACCACGAATGCGAATCGGTGAAGCATCTTGTGCAGGCCTTGAGTCAGTTGGATTATCCCGCCGATAAACTCGATGTTCAACTCCTGCTGGAGGCTGACGACAATGAAACCCGCGCCGCAGTGGAGGCGATTACACTGCCTGCGGGGTTCCGGGTCACCGTGATACCGGTTTCTCAGCCGCGAACGAAGCCCAAAGCCTGCAATGTCGGGCTCGATTTCGCACGCGGAGAATACCTGGTGATTTATGACGCTGAAGATCGCCCCGAACGGGATCAGCTCAAGAAAGCGGTTGTCGGGTTTTCGCGTGCTGGTGCGAATACTATCTGTCTTCAGTCACGTCTCAACTTTTACAATCCGCGCCACAATCTGATCACCCGTCTTTTCACGGCGGAATATTCGGCGTGGTTCGATTTATCCCTGCCCGGACTTTCTGCGGTGCAGGCCGTGATCCCGCTGGGGGGGACATCGAACCATTTTGTTACGCGGAGACTGAGGGAGTTGCTGGGGTGGGATGCGTTCAATGTGACAGAGGACTGCGACCTAGGTATCCGGATACAGCGGGCGGGTTATCAGACCAGTATGCTACATACCACGACATGGGAGGAGGCGTGCAGCCGAGTGCGTTTCTGGATCCCCCAGCGGACACGTTGGATCAAAGGCTACATTCAGACCTACCTGGTCCATATGCGCCATCCTCTGCAATTGTTGCGCGAACTCGGTTTGGCGAAGTTCCTGCATTTTCAGTTGGTGGTGGGGTGCAGCACCCTGGCAACCTTGCTTAACCCGTTATTCTGGTTTCTGGCTGTTTTGTGGTTTCTTTTTCGTCTGGATGCCTTGACCAGTTTATTCCCAGGTCCGGTGTTCGCGATGGGGGTACTCTGCCTTTTCGCAGGGAACTTCGCGTTTGTGTACCTGGGAATGATCGGGTGTTACCGGCGGCGGTACTGGGACCTGGTGAGTTATGCACTGCTGGTTCCGTGCTATTGGATTCTGATGAGCTACAGCGGGTGGCGGGCTTTTTTTCAATTCTTTTCCGATCCGTTCAAATGGGAGAAAACCAATCATGGCCTATCCTAAACATGAATCTATATTGTGGCGGTGGGGGCTCTGGGTTAGCCTGACGGTTGTGCTCCTGGCTGCCGGGCTCTACCTGGGACGGGAGGTCGGAACCGAGGGGCTTGTCCGTGAAGGTATTTGTCGGGAACTTCTGGCCGGGTATACGTCAGGCCGGCAGGGAGTGATCAGTTCCGTATGGTGGGGACCTTTCCCGACGCTCGCGATTCTCCCGGTGGCCTTCCTGCTGCCTGCCGCCTTGTCCCTGCCCGCCTGTCTGTTGGTGAGTGCGTTGTTTGGTGCGGCGACTCTGGTCTTGATCGAACAGGCACTCAGGATGTGGGGGGCGGGGCGCTGGCGGTGGGTGCTGTTGCTGGGCGTGGCACTGAATCCTGCTTTTCTTGAGCATTGTTGGACGGGCTCGTCGTTACCCATGGTTACGTGTTTGCTGGTTCTGTCCTTATATAGCGTGACGAGCTGGGTGCACAGACGGCGATTGCTGGACTTGGTCTGGTTCGCCTTTGGTAGCGCCCTGCTTCTGGGAACCGGCTACGAGATGAGTGGATGGGTCTTGGCGGCGGTATGTGTGGTCGCCATTGAAGAGTGGCGTCGTCGTGTGTCCGGGGCCGAAAAACGGGCGGTCTTGCTGGTGGCATTGCTGCCATTGGCCTATATGGTCGCCTTATGGCTGTTGATGTGCTGGTTGATCATGGGGGATCACCTCTATGCGATGAGATCTCTGATGGCGGCGGGCCCCGGACCGGGTAGTGCGCTGATTCTTCCGGATCTTATCTGGTGGAGTTATGCCTGCCTGGCGATTCTGGTGGTCTGGATGCTGGTGCTGGCCCTGCGCGGACATGACCGGGGCGGTGTCTGCCTTGCGGTGCTTGGACTGGCGTTGCCGGGAGCGGCAGGGCTGATGGCCTGGCGGGAACAACTTTGGGATGGGGCGCCGCTCCTGTTGGCCATTCTGCCTGCTGCGGTTATGGCGCTGGGGCACTGGCTGGCAAACCGGGAGCAAGGGGAGACGGCTAATGGGGGGGGCGCGTCGACCCGATGTGACCGCCGTACGGTCGGTGTCTGGCTTCTGGCCTGCCTACCGCTGATCCTGGCTGATATAGTGCCCCTGGCGCTTCCTCCAGGAGCACTGAGGACGGCCTCTGTTCCCAGTGATTCAATGCAAGGGCCCTGGTTACCCGAACTGGAGCGACACATTCGCCTCCAGACACCCTTCGCCAAGGTGTTTGTCTGTGGTTTCGAGAGTTTTGCCCTGTTGCAGAGTCATGTCAGTCCGATCTTTGAACATGCCCTTGATTTCAACTTTGAAAAATCCAAGCGCGATTACCACGGTCATGTTTTGTATATTCTTGTTCCCCGGCCGGAGCAACGTAATGCCATGGAAAGCATTCACTGGAAAAATCGTAATATTTATGTGCAAGGCGGGCCGGATGCCTTGTACGATAGCGACTGGGGTAATTGGCGCTTGTTTGAAATCATTCAGGCAACCATGCCGAGGTAGGAGTGTATGAAGGTGTCACGAGCATTACTATGGATTCTGGGAGGCGCCGCTTTAATAGCGGGGGTGATCGTGTTCGGCTCATGGAATTGGAGGCTGCATGGTGAGTCGGAAATGCGCCTGAGTCGGGCCATGAAGCTTGAGGCCCGCGACCAATCCCTGCGTGCCGAGGTCGCGGCAGGAACCGGTCAAATACGTGAATTGATAGAGTCGTTACAGGTCGCCTCCAACCACATGGACGAAGTCGAACGACAGCTTGAAGTGGAAATAAAAACTCACGATCCGCTGCGACGTCAGATCGAAGAAATGCTGGTGGAGCAAATCAGCATCAAGGACAATCTGAGCAAACGGGAGAAGTCTGTAGCTGGTTTGGATGCTTCCCTTAGCGAGGCACGGAAAACGAACGAGATCCTGCGAGTTCGGCTCGACGGGCAGCGGGATCAGATAGCGAGCTTGGAGAAGGAATTGAAGGGGGCGAGCGAACGTGAGGCCGCCGTAAAGACGCAATGGGGTGAGGCGCGTAACAGCGTGACCGAACTGAAGACCAAACTGAATGAAACTCAGCGGCGCCTGACAGAAAGCGAACGACTGGCCGGCGAACTTCAAAAACAAGCGGCTGTGCCGGAGACGGCCACCAACACGGCAGTTACTGTTTCTTCGCCTTGAATGCGATGTCCCTCGAAAACAGGGGGACGCTGATGGAAAGAATACCCTCCTTGACCTCGACGGTCTCGGTTTTCGTCAGTACCCCCCCGGAGGTTTCCCAGAACTCAACACGGTATAAGCCGTTGCTCATGTTATTCAATCGGGCGACCAGGTTACTGATCACGGGATGAGCATCGGACTCGGCGGTGTCGAAAGCTGGCTCATCATAGATCCAGCCCTGAGCGCGGGTTCCGTTGTTCAGGGAGTAAGCCTGAACATGTGTATTTGGAATATCGGGCCTGGAGAGCACCGGACTGCGGGATAACAAGGTGCGGTCACGCTGGTCTTCGCCTTTCATGAAGCGACTGATAGCCAGGTATTCCGGGTAGTAATTTTCCTCCTCGATCAGACCCCACCACCAGAAGAGCGGGGTACCGGCGAGAGGGATGGAGGTGGAGGCCCAGAGTCCGGCATGCAGGCTGTTTTCGAGGTGTACAAGTCCCTGGGCGAAGGAGGCGCCCCCAAACTCCGTGACCAACACCGGTTTACCGGAGGGATTGTTGAACTGGGCGGTAGCGGACAGGAGGTCGAGAATCTTGAGGATGCGTGGCTCGTTGTGATAGGCGTCCACAGAGGAGTGGGTAATTCCGGGTAGAGCGGTAATATCCATGTTCTGAGCGGAATAGTCAGGGCAATAATGGGTGGTAATAAGGTGCTTGTTTGGATCAAATTCATCGATTGCAGCGGTGGCCATACGATGCCAGTTCACACATTCCGGGGTGCGATAGAATTCCCTAGTGGAACCTGAAATGTTGAGTTCACTCCAAAGTTCCCAGGCAAATACCCTGGTGCTGTAGCCCCAGCGGGCGATGATGTACCGCATCAACTGCCGGAAAGATTTCTGGGCGATGGGATCCGTGAAGTACTCGTCCGGCTTTTCCAGATAACCACCGAGTTTTTTATTGAAAGGATTATATATCCATTCGTTATCCACATAGGTGCTGAATTTTCCGTGGTTGTGAATGACTACATTCAAATAAAGCCCGTTGCGGTCGGCTTCATCAATAACCTTATCCATTTCCCATGCATTCATCAGGTTGTACTGCCCAATGCCGTGGTAGCCGCGCCATACAGGGGACCATTCGAGGCCGAGTGACCAGGCTGCCATCCAGACCTCTGCGATATTCTCCCCGTGCTCGCGCATGTTTGAGAAATGACGTGCATAAGCCGAGGTTCCCTCAGTCCAGCGCTTAACCCAGGGGAATGCACTGTTCATGCGACTATCGGAGGGCGAGCGGATATTGTGGCCAATAGGGAAGAAAAAGTCGCCATTGTCGAATTCGAAGTAACGGCTGTCGGTCTTGGAGACGCGGACATAACCCGGTAACGTGGGGGACTTGGCTACGAAAACGCCGGGACCCCACGTGGCGGTGCCGCAGGCGTCGCGAACCTGCAGGGTATAGCGATAGGTGCCGGCACGGGGAGGCGCATAACGGATTTGCCAGTGGGGCGGCCCCTGGGGGAGGATTTCTTCCCCGGTGGGGGTGATAGTTCGGTAGCAGTCGCGCATATGGAACCCGTCGATGGTGACGGTTTTGCCGTCGGGCATTTCCAGGGTTGCCGTGACGGAAACCTCCTCTGGGTCGAACGGGTTGGCATAGCGGTCCGGGAGGTCGAACGTGACCTCAAACTTTTCGTAACAGGCTACCTGCTGCGCGGAAGGGCGAACATTGCGGATGGTAGGCGGCGTGGTCTCAGGCGGCATCCTTTTGGCGGTAACGTTGCTGAGCGTTCCGGTCAGACTGCCGGGGCCATCAAGAAAGATACGGATACCGAACTCACGGGGCTCCATCAAAGTGCGGGCATTCCAGATGGCGTGGTGTCCTTGCGGCTCCCATTTGGTGGATGCGGGGGACAGGTCGACACGGTAGCGATTCGTAACGCCGGCTGAGGCGTATCCTGGCAGGAGTTGTTGGTACCACAGATAGTCCCAGTCCTTCATGAAGACCAGCACTTGCACATTGGTTGGGGCTTCATCGAGGGCGAGTGTCCAGTTCAAGTCCGACATGCCAAACCAGGTTTTCGCAGGGAGGATCAAGGCAATGTCCCGGTTACCGGGCCCGGTGAGCGTGAATGTGAAGGCGTTGGTGCCAACCGGCACCGGGTTTGTGGAGGTTGCGGGTACAGTTGGGATCGAGAGGCCAAGAGGTATGGCGTCCCTGGAAGCGGGGACATCCTCTGCCACGGTGACGTGGAGTGCGAGTCCGATAAGGGCGATGAAGCTGAGTACGGTTCTTTTCACCCGCACAGAGAACGCCACCGCGCAAAGGAAGTCAATATCGATTTCCATGTTTTGTGAGGTCTCTGCTCTTGTAAAATGAACGGTTTTATTTTACAAAGCACCTCCCTTTGAATCAGGGAATACACAGTCATTAAGGAGAATCTATGAGCAAGCAAGTGAAGAGGGTGGGGATTTTGACGGCAGGTGGCCTGGCGCCGTGCCTGAGTTCGGCGATCGGGTATTTGATTGATGAGTACAGTCGCGTGGCTCCCCAGATTGAGATCATCGGGTATGTCAACGGTTACATGGGCCTGCTGAAAGGGCAAAGCATCAAGGTCACTCCTGCGGTTCGCAAGAACGCCCTATTCCTGACCGAGCATGGCGGTAGTCCGATCGGCAACAGCCGCGTGAAACTCACGAACATCAAAGACTGCATCAAACGGGGCCTGGTCAAGGAAGGCCAGGATCCTCAGCAGGTTGCGGCGGATCAACTCGTCAAGGATGGTGTGGACGTGCTGCACACCATCGGTGGCGATGACACCAATACGGCAGCAGCAGATCTGGCCGCATTTCTTGCGAAGAACAATTACGGCCTGACTGTGGTAGGGCTACCCAAAACCATCGACAACGATGTGTATCCCATTCGCCAGAGCCTGGGGGCGTGGACCGCCGCCGATGAGGGTGCACGTTTCTTCGCCAATGTCGTCAAAGAAAACACCGCCAACCCGCGCATGCTGATCGTCCATGAGGTCATGGGCCGTAACTGCGGATGGCTCACTGCGGCGACCGCCCTGGCGTATCGCAAGCTTCTGGATGGTTCTCATTACCTGCCCGAGTTCGGCCTGACGCGTGAACGCGAGGAGGTTCATGCCGTGTATGTTCCTGAGATGGCTTTCGATGCCAAGGCTGAAGCTGCCCGTCTGCGTGAGGTGATGGATAAAAACGACTGCGTGAACATCTTCGTGTCCGAGGGGGCCTGCGTTGAGACGATCATTGCGGAGTTACAGGCCAAAGGCGAGGAAGTGCCGCGTGATGCGTTTGGGCACCCCCGTTTGGACAAGGTCAACGTGGGCAACTGGTTTGCCAAGCAGTTCGGTGAGATGCTCGGCGCCGAAAAGACCATGGTTCAAAAGAGCGGCTATTACAGCCGTGCGGCGGCCCCGAACAGCAAGGACAAAGTGCTGATTCAAGCCTGCGCAAAGAAGGCGGTCGAGTGCGCGCTGGTCGGTATCGGCGGTGTGGTCGGCGAGGACGAGGACAAGAATGGCGAACTGCGCGCTTGCGAGTTTCCCCGCATCAAGGGCGGCAAGCCCCTCAGTATCGATGTGCCGTGGTTCAAGGAGTTATTGGCGGCTATTGGTCAGCCAAAAGGGGTCAAGGTCGCGGTCAAGCACTAAGCAGAACAATTAACCTAAATAAGGAGAACACTCATGGCTACAATTACACTGAAGGGAACGGCAATTCAGACATCCGGTTCATTACCCAAAGTGGGGGCCAAGGCGCCACCATTTAATTTGACCGGGGTTGACCTGGCCGATATCGGGTTATCGAAATTTGCCGGGAAGAAGAAAGTCCTTAACATTGTCCCGAGCCTGGACACTTCCGTATGTGCTCTCTCGGCTCAGCGCTTTAATCAGGAAGTGTCGACGTTGTCGGATACAGTGGTTTTCAATATCTCCGCGGATCTGCCTTTTGCCCAGAAGCGATTCTGTGAGAGCGCCGGGCTCAAGAATATCATCAACCTCTCCACGATGCGGTCGCCCGCCTTCGGGACAGATTACGGTGTGGTGATTACGACGGGGCCTCTGGCTGGCTTGATGAGCCGTGCCGTGGTTGTCTTGGATCGACAGGATCAGGTTGTTTATACGGAGCAGATCCCTGAGATTGCCCAGGAACCTAACTATGACGCAGCTTTGGCGGCGGTAAAGAAAATGGGCTGAACGCCAACCCATTGTCCGCCGGGAAGGGGATGGGAAAATGAACATGGTCCGGTTATACCTAAGCCATTGTTTGATCCTTCTGATAGTGACGGTGATCGGTTGTAAGGCCGGTTCTGTGAGGCCTCCGGCAGTAGCCGGGGCCTTCTATGAAAGTTTTCCACCTGCCCTTGACCGGCAGGTGGAAAACTTGCTGACTAAGGCGGTGCGGCCCGCAACAACAGGGCTGTTGGTGGCGGCTGTGTCACCCCATGCTGGCTTTGTTTTTTCCGGTTCCTGCGCGGTAAGTATCTACAGCTTGCTGTCCAGTGGTCAGTATGACCGGGTCATTATCATGTGTCCCGCGCACCATGTTTTTGTCAAAGGGGTATCCCTGCCGGATCCGCTCCTGACCGCATACTCCACACCGCTGGGCACAGTGCCCATTGACCGTGAAGTGTGTAATGCCTTGCGAGATAAACCTGGCTTTGTGACCTTGCCAGCCGCTGCTGTCCAGGAACATGCCATTGAGGTGCAACTGCCTTTTTTACAGAAGACGCTCCAGTCGTTCCGGCTCGTGCCACTGATATGCGGGCCGGAAGGGCAGGTGGATTTAGGGGCTGTGAGTGCTGCGTTGGTTCCCTGTTTTGGGAGTAATACGCTCGTGATAGCCTCCTCTGATTTTACGCATTATGGCGAGAATTACGGGTTCAAACCATTTGTCGCTAATATCCCGGAACGCCTACAGGTCTGGTTGAAACAGTCCAGTGAACGGGTCGCGGCGTTAGATCTGAAAGGCTTTTCTGCTCATTGCGAAACCACCCATGATACGATTTGTGGTGAGATGCCCATCAAAATCCTGGTCGCGACGCTAATCGGTAGTGGTCGAAATCTCTCCGGTCAGGTACTGAGTCAGGCTACCTCGGGTGAATTGACGGGCAACTTTGAAAATTCAGTATCTTATGCGGCGATCGGGTTTTTCTCCGGCAATACGGTCGCAGCGGGTCTAAATCAGAATCGGGCCGGGTATAAGGAGGGCCATATCGTGAAAGAACATCGAAGTGGAGGGTGGACGCCGGGTTTGACGGAGGCCGAAAAGGGGACGCTCTTTGCCATTGCGAATGACACCTTGAAATGGTGCGTCGCCGGGCGGCATGGGAAATTTGATTTTACTAAATACGCCATAACCCCTCTGTTAAAGGTTGAGATGGCCACCTTTGTGACGCTTAAAATTCACGGTGACCTCAGGGGCTGTATTGGTTCTTTAGCACCAGTGGAGCCCTTGTATCAATCGGTTCACAACAATGCGGTCAATGCGGCCCTGCGGGACCCACGGTTCAATCCGGTTGAGGATCGGGAGTTGCCGCTGATTGAAGTGGATGTGTCCGTGTTGAGTCCCATTCGCGATATTCCGTCCATAGCCGATTTCAAAATTGGCCAGCAGGGGATCATTCTTGCGAAGGGGCGGTATCGGGCGGTGTATCTTCCCGAAGTGGCAACCGAGCAGGGCTGGACGATGGAAGAGACGCTCGCATCGCTGAGCCAGAAGGCAGGGCTCCGGCCCGATGCCTGGCGTGAAGGTGCCACGTTTCAGGTGTTCGAGAGCGTCGTGTTGTCGGAGAAATGAGCATCTTTATTATATGCGTCGTCTATTCGATTATCGTTCGGTATCGCGGGAAAAACGAACCCACATCATGGCCGCCATGTTGTTTGGTTCCATGCTGAGTTATTTTCTGCTTACACGGTTTGTCCTATCGGTAGGGGAAGTTGAAGGGGCCAGTATGCTGCCGACACTCCGGGACGGGGAGCGTTATCTGATTAACCGGGTGATCTATCAATTTAAGGATCCGGAACCTGGAGACATTGTCGAGATCAGTCGGAAAGGTTCAGATGAATTTGCGGTCAAACGGATTATCGCCGCTCCGGGTGACGTCGTGCAATTTAAGGAGGGGCGTGTCTATGTGAATGGGAAGGTTCACCCGGAGCCGTATCTGCCAAAAGGGTTGATGACAGATGGCAAAGCGCTCGGAAGTGAAGCCTTTGTTGTGGTTGATAACGCGTATTTTATCCTGGGCGACAATCGCTCAGCCAGTGTTGACAGTCGGGTATTTGGTGCGGTGCAACGGCGGCAGCTGGTGGGCAGACTCTGGATCTGGTAGCCAGCTGGTGATGCATCACAAAAATTGGCGCTCTGGCTTATTCAACTTCCTTCAAGGTGTATTTTTGTTTGCCCATTCCGAGTTCCGCAAGGAACTCTACCACCGCATGCGGATCCTTGCCATGTACGCGTTCAAATAAGTGACCCTTGGTCCCCATCTTCCACCCGGGTGGTAATGAATGGGGGATCAGATTCTCAGTTTTCACCAAATCCAGCGAGGCCTGCTCAATGGCGACGATATCGCGACCGGCCAGAATCCCAATGTCCGGCACCAGACTGGCTGTCGTCATGCCCCAACAGTCACAGAAGATTGTAATGTTCATCAGCATATTGATGAAGATCCGATGTTCTGCGGGGAAATTTTCAAGGACGAGTTTGGTAGTGAGTGCCATTCCTCGTTGGAAATCACGATATTTTCCGCCCAGCATGGTCAGCGACTTTTCCGGGCAGATCAGTACGCAGTGCTGGCAATACTTGCAATTATGATAAAAGACATCAAAACGGTCTTTATCAAAAGAAATGGCACCTGTAGGGCAGTTCTTTTCGCACTTACGGCAACGTGTGCAGGCCTTCTCATCCCACTCGAGCCCACCTTCGAGGGCATGCAACGTACCGCGAGAGCGTTGCGTCACGCAGCCCATGGAAAGATTTTTTGATGCGCCCCCGAACCCGCAGGCGCCATGTCCTTTCACATGCGAGAAGTCGATCAGTGCCTCCGCAGCCAGCACTTCGCCGCCGATATCCACTTTTGTGAATGATCCAAACGGGGGATTAATCTCCCGTGTCTGGAAGTGCGTATCTGTTTGTCCGGACAGGGGCACCAGCGGACAACCGACTGTTTCTGCTGTATACCCTCGCTCTACCGCCTGAAGTACCGCCCCGGGGGAGTCGGTAATGAAGACCGTTTTTGCGCCCGCCTCCTTCACTTTCTCGACAAGTTTGCGAGTGAAGAACGGGTGAATGGTGGTAAAGCCCATGCCGCCCCCCAGGTGCATTTTGATACATGTACGCTTCCCCTTGACTGCTGGTGCCAGATCCAGCGTATCCAGTAAGCGCATCCATTTGGCCCCGATTGAATTGACCGGTTCCAAGTTCTTGGCCGCATATTTTGCAAATAGTAAGTTTGTCATGTTTAAATGTTCTCCTGTTATTACCAGCGGCTTGTCTTATAGGCGCTTGTGGCTGGAAGTTCAAGCCCCACTAACTTTTCTCCGAAAAAAGGCCTGTCTAGTTGGCCTCACTTGCCTGCCAGCTGATCGTGAGTGGTAGGCGAGTATCCCGTGCCGGGTTTCCCACAGGCCATTCGGTGAGCCAATCGGTGAAATTCCAGTAAGGAAGGTGATCGATCAACCCGTTTTCAAGCCGCTTCCGCTCGAACCAATCAAGGACTGTCTTGATACCTGGCATGACCTCCTTAACCAGTTCCAGATCCCCAAAATAGTCGTAATAATACCGGACCATCATCACCCAATACAGGCTGAAACCGGGGATGAACTGCGTCCACGTCGAAGGATAGCGTGACTGAGTGATGCCTTCGTGTAACCGGGACCAGTCATACTGCAGGATGGCTTGTCTTCCGAGCCGCCCGTCACCCGCTGCGCTATAGGAGACCAGTGCCTGGATCCGGGTATCGCCGACATACTGAAGTTGCTCGTAATAGGGGCAGTCGTAATAATGTTCATGCGCGCAGAGCCGTGCCGTTCGCCAGACAATGTCCAAGATTTTTCGGCAATCGGGGTCATCACCATTAAAGGATGCCCGTTGTTTAAGCGGATACATGAAGGTCCGGAATCTCGGCGTCTCGAGTGTAACCGGGGAGTCCGGGCTGGCTTGAATATCCAGCTCAATGAAACGGAAAGTCCGGAACCAGAAAGGCTCATACTCCGCCAGCTTTCAATCAAGCCGGATGAGATCGCTATATTCGAATACCCGGCCGTCCGGATGGTCCCGTTCCCGTTTTTCATTTCCTACGAACAACGATTCAGAATAGGTGATTTTAACCGTGGCGTTTTTTCCGCCTTTAAAGGCAAACAAAGGGAAGGCGGTGGTTAAGGCGCCCGCATCGAGGGTGAGTTTAACAGAGCCTGAAACTTTCAAGGGGGCTATAGCCGCGAGCCAGCGGGTGGCTTTCGCGAAGTCCACTCCTTCAGCACGGAACACGCGTTTGAAATCCGATTTTTTCTCCTCCATCATTTTCTTCCATGGGCGGGACGACCGCATAGGCGCGAAGATCATATTCCGCATTCAAAGGTCTGTGTTTCCGGGAGAGGTCTTCAGCGCATTTCCAGTCTGTCGTGGTCTCAAGGTTGATGAGTTTTTTTGTCTTTGTGAAAACACCCCGGCGATCAGGAATCCTGAGCCGCAATGCATTTCGGTTATGGATAATCCATCGGTGAAGGACAATCCATCCCCCGAAACGAAGCAGGTCGTTTCGCCAGACGCGATACCACTTGCGCCAGCCGAAGCGGATGTTCCATAGCAATTCTGGTGTAGATATTGAAGGCGGGGAAGGCCGGAATGATCATCCGGAATCGTCGCCTTATAGGAATATCGCCCATATGCGTGAGCCCTTTCTGTGTGTATGGGGTTACAATAGACCGAATCATAAAAGGGCCAATCGGGCGAACCATGATCTCTGTATCAGGATGATCCTGATAAGGAGAAGGGGTTAGTTGAGCGTTTGAAAATATTGATCGACGGGCTAAGAAAAAATGGTTTAAATCTTAACAACTGCGTTTGCGTGACTGTTCGATGGCGATTTTGAAAAGTTTGAAAGAAAGGGCCGGAAGATATTGAAAAATCATCGTTTGATTCCATACTCTTATTCCCCTGGATTCACACTCGTGGAGATCATGATTGTGGTCGCCATTATTGGTATGCTTGCCGCCCTTGCGATTCCCAGCTTCCAAAAAGTGAGGATCAATTCACAAAACTCTGCGTTCAAGAATGACTTGCGGATTATTGATGCCGCAATCAATCAATACATTGTCGACAAAAAGGGGTACCCGGCTGATGTGAATGAAAAGATCATGCCTCCGGAACTTGTCCCTTATCTCAAGAGCTCGGACTGGTCGCAGCCCACGCCTATTGGAGGCTACTGGGACTACGATTACAATTGGGGTATGACCTGCGGAATTGGGGTGTTTGGTCCCTCAAGAAATGATGCCGAGATGGAAACACTCGGTGACTTCGTTAAATACGGCGGCCAATACATACAAGTCATTGTGCCGTAACTAACAGTGAGCAGTAGATAGCGGGTAGAGGGCAGTGACCTCTTCATATTTGCAGAGGTCAAACTAATGTGCTAAATACGACACATGCTTCTTACTGAAACCGTTACCCCTACAAACTCACATGAGTGGACGGCCAACTGGCACACGCATACGGCCCGCTGCAAGCATGCGAGCGGCACGGTGGCCGATTATTGCGCTGTTGCTGCGGTGTATGGACTTACTGATTTAGGCATCTCAGATCATACTCCTTTCGCCGATGGCCGCTGGCACAGTGTGCGTATGGCGATCGCGGAGTTGCCTACCTATCGCGCAGAGATTGAGGCGGCGCGTCCGCTGTTTCCAGGTCTTCGTCTGTGGGCTGGCTTGGAGTGTGAGTTCCGCAGGGAACTTGGTGGATTTTACCGTGAGGTGTTATTGCAGGAACACTGCATGGACTATCTGGTCGGCGCGGTGCATTGGTTTCCATACCGTGATGCCTGGACTAGTTTGGAGGAACCTAGTGTGCGAAACGATCCAAAGGCGTTGGCGGCCTATGTTACGCACATTATTGACTGCATGAGTGCTAACTTATTTTTGTTTATGGCGCATCCGGATGCGTTTGCTGGTTTTTACGTGATTTGGGATGCCGAGGCGGCTGCTGCGAGCCGTGATATTCTTGAGGCGGCACGAGACTTGGGTGTCCCATTGGAAATTAATGCCTTTGGCCTGCGTAAACCTCGTATAGAGACCCCGCAGGGGCTGCGGTGGCGATATCCCTTGGAACCTTTCTGGCAGCTGGCTGGCGAATGCCGCACACCTTCTGTGGTAAATTCTGATGCCCATCGTCCGGAAGATATTGCTGGCGAAGTGAACAGGGCACTCGCCTGGGCTGTTCGCTTCAACGTGCCCCTTGTGGATCTGCAACAAGTGGTGGTGAAACGAAATACACGGATAAAGAGGTGATCGTATGTTGAAATTCATCGTCGATTCCGGACTGTGTACGCGATGTGGATTGTGCGTGCAAGACTGCCCTGCCAACATCATCAGGCAGGAAGGTGATGCTGCGCCTGATATCGCGCCGGATCAGGAACTGCTCTGTTACCAGTGCCAACACTGTCTGGCTATCTGTCCCACGGCGGCGCTTTCAATTCTAGGCCGGAACCCGGCGGAGAGTATTCCTCTGACCACAGGGAGTCTTCCATCTTGGGAACAGGTTGACCGTTTTGTCCGGGGACGCCGCAGTATTCGTCGGTATCGGGACAAGAATGTGGATCCCGGTCTGATCCAAAAACTTTTGACCACTCTTGCAAATGTGCCGACCGGAGTAAACCGACGTGAACTGATCTTTACCGTGATTGATGACAGGGTTGTCATGCAGAGACTTCGAGTACAAATTTACAAAGCCCTGGCGGCGGCTGGTGGGACTAGGCGCGTCCCGGAATATCTTAATACTGCGGCATCGGCCTATTTGGAGCAGGGGACTGACCGGGTTTTCCGTGGTGCACCTCACGCCCTCATTATATCTGCCCCACTTGATGCACCCTGTCCCCGCGAGGATGTGGTGCTGGCTTTGGCATATTTTGAATTCCTGACACAGAGTACGGACCTGGGAACGGTGTGGTGGGGGATGTTCAAGTCCATCATGGAGTCGCTACCCGAACTGAAGCCTTTGGTCAACCTTCCAGAGGATTATGTCTATTACGCCATGCTTTTCGGGATTCCTGCCATCCATTTTGTACGTACCGTCCAACGTGATGATGCTGCTGTAATCAGAAGAGTAGAATAGAAGGCTTCATATGCTTCATATTTATGTCGATGCTGATGCATGCCCGGTCAAGCAGGAGGTATATCGTGTTGCGCATCGATATCATCTCAAAGTGACCTTGGTGGCCAACTCCTGGATGCGCGTTCCTCGCGAGCCATGGCTTTCACTTGAGGTGGTAGGAGATGGATTTGATGCGGCCGATGATTGGATTGTCGATCATGCGGAGCCTCACGACATTGTGATAACCTCTGACATTCCTCTTGCCAGTCGTTGCCTGAAGAAAGGGGCGCGAGTCATGGGGTCAACAGGAAAGTCGTTCAGGGAAGATAATATCGGGCAGGCCATCGCAACGCGGGCACTGTTGTCAGAACTTCGTGATGCTGGCGAGATAACGGGAGGGCCTCTGCCGCTGAACGTGCATGACCGCTCCCGTTTTTTGCAAGAACTTGACGAAGTGATTCAAACAATCCGTCGTAAGCATCCATCGCCCTCTATCTAACTTTACCTGTAAAATGGCCGCTCTTTTCTCACGGAAGGTTGACAGGCTGTAAGTCTATTTGTGAGGTTAATTATTTCTTTGCGAATTCTGATTGTTCCGGAATTGCGAAAAAACTAATGACCAAGTAGTATGTCGGCTTCGTAATCCTCTAGAAGGGGGAGAGCATTCTCAAGGTGGGGGTAATTTTCATGAAGTTATTTGTTCCTGGCCGTATTTGTCTTTTTGGCGAGCACTCTGATTGGGCTGGCAGTTATCGCCGTATCAACGGAGAGCTTGAAAAGGGCTACACGATCATCACGGGCACCAACCAGGGCCTGCATGCCACGGTCAAACCCCACCCGAATAAGTTAATTCTCAAGACGACCCTGAGCGACGGCACCCCGTTCGGCCCTTATGAGATCCCGATGGATCGTGAGGCCTTGCTGGTAGAAGCTCAAAAAGGAGGCTTCTTCAGTTATGCCGCAGGGGTCGCCTATCAGGTTTTGACGCATTACCGGGTGCGAGGCTTGGAGCTTGATAACTATCTTACTGATCTGCCGATTAAAAAAGGCTTGTCTTCCAGTGCGGCAGTTTGTGTGCTGGTGGCCCGTGCATTTAACCGGCTCTATGACTTGAAAATGACCGTTCGCGGTGAAATGGAATTCGCTTATTTAGGTGAAATTACCACGCCGTCCCGTTGCGGGCGTATGGATCAGGGATGCGCCTATGGCAGCCGTCCTATTATGATGAGCTTTGATGGCGATCGGATTGACGTCTCAGAACTGAATACCCCCAAGGATCTTCATTTTGTCATTGTGGACCTTCACGCTGGCAAGGATACCCGCGAGATTTTGAATCACTTGAATCACTGTTACCCTTTCGCGGAGGATGAGATCCAAAAAGGGGTCCAGAAGTACCTGGGTCCGGTGAGCTCCACGCTCACCCAACGTGCCGCCCAGGCGATCCGTGAAGGTGATGCAAACCTTATTGGTGAGCTCATGCGGGAGGCTCAAGCCGAATTTGATAAGTATTGCATTCCGGCATGTCCCTCGCAGTTGACCTCGCCTGTTCTCCACAAAGTGCTTAATTATGCTCCCCTCCAAGCTCTCGTTTTGGGAGGCAAAGGAGTGGGGTCGCAAGGCGATGGCACTGCTCAGTTTATCGTCAAGGATCAGGAGACGCAGGAGAAGGTAATTGAGATCATCGAGCGCGATCTCAAGATGAGCGGGCTCAGACTTGTGCTTCAGGCAGGACGTCGGCTTCGTAAGTGCGTTATACCTGCCGCTGGTTTTGGAACCCGGTTGTTCCCTGCCACCAAGGCCCTTAAGAAAGAACTGTTTCCCATCATGGATCGACAGGGACGAATGAAGCCTGCCATTCAAATCATCGTTGAGGAAGCCGTGCAGTCCGGCATTGAGGAGATCGGACTGATCGTGCAAAGTCGAGACAAAGAAGTTTTCGAGGACTTTTTTTACTCCCCGCCGCCCATCGAAAACTTCAATAAGTTGTCCAGGGAAAATCAGGAGTACAGTCAGTACCTTCTGGATATTGGACGACGTGTGAAGTTACTGCCGCAGGATACCCAGGAAGGGTTCGGGCATGCGGTCTATTGTGCGAAGGACTTCGTCAAAGAGGAGCCGTTTTTGCTCATGCTGGGGGATCATCTTTATGCCTCTGCAATTGACCGCTCTTGTGCCGGGCAATTGATGGATGTTTATGAGAAAACCGGAATGAGCGTGGTGGGCCTAAAGGCCATGCCCGCCGACCAGGTAAAACATTTTGGCTGCGTTACGGGAATGTGGCAGAAGGAAGGTGAAATTCTGAGCATCACCGAGTTCGCCGAGAAACCTGATGCTGAATATGCCCGCGCGAATTTGAAGGTGGATGGCTTGGCCGATGATACCTTCCTGACGGTTTTCGGCATCTATATCATCAAGCCCCAGATATTTCATCTGCTTGGGGAGAACATTCGGAATAATATCCGTGAGCGTGGCGAGTTCCAACTTACTTCGTGTCTGGATGAATTACGAAAACTGGATGGATTCGTCGGCTGTGTCGTGAAAGGACGCCGTTTTGACATCGGGCTTCCCGACGTTTACCGGCAAACCATGATTGATTTCCCAAACGCCTGATACCTCTCGGGGCTTTAGCCTGCGGCCGGCTTGGCCGCAGGGCAGATGGCTTCTAAATCCTGATATTTCCACTGCAGGGGGAAGTCGCGACACTGGCGGGGCTTGGCTGCCTGAATATGGCAGGCCGCCAGGGCACCCTCCAGAAAGATGCAGGAACCGTCCGGCAAATCCTTTAGCGACAAGCCCCGGCGGTCATCCCTGAGCCGGGTGAATTGCTCGGTGAAGGAGGCGACCTCCATACCCAGTTCAGCCGCAATCGCTTCCGCTTCGCCATCGTCAAGACGTACCTCTCCGTCATGACGACAGCAGTTTCCGCATCGCAGACATTGGAATGACGGTACTATTTTCCCACCTCGATCACACTGGGATCGTAATTGGCCGGGGCTTCAAAACCGAGCAGATTCAGGCAGGTTGCCGCCAGGCTACTGATGCCGAGGCCCTTGTGGCCGCTCAATTTAAGTTTCGCGCACTGGCTGGGGTCATAGACAATCACAGGAACCGGGTTGAGTGAGTGGGCGGTTTTGACCTTGATTTTGCCGTTCTCCAGCTTCGTCTTGCCGGTTTTCTTATCATGCTCATACATGTCATCCGCATTTCCATGATCCGCTGAAATCACCAGGATGCCGCCTGCCGCCTGGATCGCGGGGAGCAGGCGCCCGATGCAGAGATCGACCGTTTCCACGGCGATTTGAGTGGCCTGATAGACACCGGTATGCCCGACCATATCGCCATTGGGGAAATTCAACCGGATAAAGCGGTGGGTATTCCCGGCGATGGCCTTCAATACGGCATCAGTAATCTCCGCTCCCTTCATCCAGGGACGTTGTTCGAAAGGAAGGATATCGGAGGTGATCTCGTAATAATCCTCCAGGGCGGCGTCAAATTTTCCGGAACGGTTACCGTTGAAGAAATAGGTGACGTGTCCATACTTCTGAGTTTCGCTGATAGCCATTTGTTTGATGCCAGCATGCGCCAGATATTCGCCCATGGTTTCGGCGATCGCCGGGGGTTCGACCAAATAGTTTTTCGGGAGTTTCAAGTCGCCGTCATATTGCATCATTCCGGCAAAAAGAACCTTGGGGCGTGGGGAACGATCAAACTCGGTGACCGTGTCGTCCTCGAATGCGCGGGTGATCTCGATGGATCGATCGCCTCGGAAATTGAAGAAGATGACGCTGTGGTTGTCCGTGATATTGCCGATCGCCTGTCCCTTATCGGCGATTACGAAAGCGGGAAGATCCTGATCAATGACTCCGGGTGTTGCTTTACGGAGTGCCTCGATGGCGGTGCGTGCCGAGGGATACTGGGCACCGAGTCCACGTACATGGGTGTCCCAACCGCGTTTGACCATATCCCAGTTGGCGTTGTAGCGATCCATGGTGATATTCATGCGTCCACCGCCGGAGGCAATCCGGAAATCAGCGGCACCGCCTGCGTTAAGTCCCGCGAGAAATTGTTCGAAGGGATCAACATAGTCCAGGGCAGAGGTCTCACTGACATCCCGGCCATCCAGTAGGATGTGAATCCGGGCGCATTTCACGCCTTCGGCCCTGGCCTGGGTGAGCATGGCCTTGAGATGATCAATGTGGCTATGGACATTACCATCCGAGAACAGGCCGATGAAATGAAGCGGGGTGTGATGGTTAAGGCAATTGGCGACTTGGGCTTTCCAAACCTGGCCCTGGAACATCGCGCCGGAGTTGATGGCGTCGCTGACCAGGCTGGCGCCCTGGGCGAAAACGCGGCCGCAGCCGATGGCATTGTGCCCCACTTCGCTGTTTCCCATGTCCTCGTCGCTGGGGAGACCAACCGCAACGCCGTGTGCTTTGAGCTGGCTGTAAAGGGCATTGGCCTTCAACCAGTCGAGATTCGGGGTGAGTGCCGTGCGGACCGCATCTCCTTCCTCATATTTCCCAATACCAACTCCATCCATGATGACCAGAACCACCGGGCCTTTCGGGCCGGGGAAAATCGATTTTTTCAATGCCTGCATTGTTGTGTCCTTTCGTTGAAAATGGCTTTAAGTTTACCTAAAAACCAGATGGCGGTAAAGAGGGTTCACGAGATGATTATTTTATGTTATTCTTGACGCCCGTGAAAAGAGCCGTTCCATTTCTTTGTTTAATTCTTTTGACCTTGTGGGCGACAGGGTGTGCCTCTGTGCGGCCGCCCAGGGACAGTCGTGCTGTGGAGCGACGGATTCTCACTACCGGGTATTGTCCCTGTGGTGAATGTTGTGGATGGCGTCGTAATTGGCTGATGCGACCGGTCTATACGTCGGGTCCGTTGAAGGGGAAGCGCAAAGAGGTCGGTGTGACGGCCAGTGGCATAAAGGCGCGGCGGGGAACGATCGCGGCTGATACGGGTCGTTATCCTTTCGGTACGGTGATGTACATTGATGGATATGGCGCCGGGCGGGTCGAGGATCAGGGCGGGGCCATTACAGGTGAACACATCGATTTATATTTTCCCACTCATCGCGAAGCCCTGGCATGGGGTAAACGTGTGAAATGGGTGCGGGTATGGTATGGTGGTTGAGAAGTTAAAAGTAAGGAGAAATCATGAGTATTGAAATTGCAAAAAATATTTTCTGGGTAGGCGTGACGGATTGGGGTATTCGGCGGTTTCACGGTGTTGAATTGTCAGTTCATCGCGGAACGACTTACAACGCGTACCTGATCATGGATGAAAAGATTGCGATTGTGGATGCCGTCTGGGATCACCATGCCGATGAATTCATGACGAAGATCAAAGACATTGTGGATCCGGCCAAGATTGATTATGTGATCGTGAATCACGCGGAACCGGATCATTCCAGCAGTTTGCCGATTCTCATGAAGCACTGCCCGAATGCGACGGTAGTTCTTACCAAAAACGGGGCTGCCAGTGTGGAGGGCCATTATCATGAAAAGTGGAACTTCCAGACCGTCAAGACCGGTGACAAACTTAGCCTTGGTAAAAATGAGTTGGTTTTCATTGAAGCCCCGATGCTTCATTGGCCTGACACCATGTTCACTTATGTGACCGGGCACAATATTCTAATGTCCAATGATGCCTTCGGGCAGCATTACGCCTCGGCATTCCTCTTTAATGACCTCGTCAATCAGGCGGAGCTCTATGAAGAGGCCTTGAAATATTACGCCAATATCCTAACCCTTTATAGTGACAAGGTTTTGAAAAAGATTGATGAGATTCTGGCACTCAATCTTCCGGTCGACATGATTGCTCCCAGCCATGGGGTTATCTGGCGTAATGAGCCCTTGCAGATTGTCGCTAAGTACCAGGAATGGGCGCGGCAGATACCTGCCCCGACCGCCCTGATTGTTTACGATACCATGTGGAATGCCACTGAAAAAATGGCCAAAGCGATTGCCGAAGGCTTAATTGAATGTGGCGTGGACTGCAAGGTCTGCCATGCGGCTTTGTCGGATGGGAATGATTTGATGGTAGATATTTTTAAAGCCAAACTGGTCGTGCTGGGCTCCTGTACCCACAATAATGGGATTTTACCGTCCATGGCCAAAATTCTTGAAGAGATGAAAGGGCTTCGCTTTAAAAATAAAATCGGGGCGGCTTTCGGTTCTTATGGGTGGAGCGGCGAGAGCGTCAAGGATATCGAAGAAGTGTTCAAAAAGGCGGGCATTCCCGTCGCTTTGCCCGGACTTCGTGTTAAGTGGCAGCCCGGTGCGGCCGAGGTCGAGGCCTGCCGTGCTATGGGACGGCAACTGGCGGCTGCAGTGAAGGCCCCTTGAGTTATTGGTGTTGCTGGCGATAAGCGGAAGGGGATAGGCCGTAGACGCGAACGAACTGCCGGATGAAATGGCTGTGGTCATAGAACCCGCACTGAGCGGCAACGTCTGTGATCTTGGCCGGGGTTGAGGTCAGGATCTGGCAGGCCTTGGTGAGTCTCAAGCGAATGAGGTATTGCACCGGGGTCACCTGAAAAAGCGTCTGGAATCGGCGCTCAAATTGGCTGAGCGACAAATGGGTGATGGCGGCAAGCTCTTTGACCGTGACAGGCTCAGGGTAATGGTCTTCCATGTGTTTCATGACACCATCCATCGATTTGTACCGGCTGGCGGTGACATTCGTTCGGTTCAAGTCGCGTGTCATCCCCGCCGTTCCAACGATCTCGCCGCCATCATCCCGGATCGGGATTTTTGTCGTGATATGCCAACTGATACTTTTATCGAAGTTCGGGACCAGTTCCACTCGGCTGGCCATCGGTTTCCCGCTCCTGATGACCTGCCGGTCATCCCGTACAAAACGGTCTGCCAGCTCCTTGGGTGAGAAGTCATGGTCTGTTTTGCCAACAAGCTCTTTCAGGTTGCGTGCTCCCAGCATTTTGAGGAAAGCCGGGTTGCCGTAAAGGAACTCACTGTTCATGTTTTTTACAAAAAAAGAAACATCCGGCAAGAAGTCAAACAGCTTCAGTGCTGAATGAACAGGTGATGCCATTGAAAATTGATACGTTTTGTTCATGCCGAAAATATACACAAAGATGCGCAATTCATGCAAGACCACTGAAAGGTCTGAAATCTAGTATGTCACTCTGTAATTTGTCCGGAGAAATCCGGCTTAGCACGAGTTTCGGTTTGAACTCACAACAAAACGGAAGACATGACAATGGCAGCGAAAAATAAACAGGACGTCGTTAAAGTCGGGATTATTGGGTGTGGTGGCATTGCCAACGGTAAGCATATGCCCAGCTTGAAGAAATTACCGCATGTGGAAATTGTCTCATTTTTTGACATCGTTCCCGAAAGGGCGACCGCTGCGGCCACAGCCTTTGGCGTCAAGGGTGCCAAAGTGTGTGGAAGCTATAAGGAAATGCTCAATGATAAGACCGTTGATGTCATCCATGTTTGCACTCCCAATAAATCCCATTCGGATCTTGCGATTCTGGCCTTGGATGCTGGTAAGCATGTCATGTGCGAAAAACCCATGGCTAAAACTTCTGCGGAGGCCCGCCGAATGGTCCAGGCGGTGAAGCGTACCGGAAAAAAACTCACCATTGGTTATCAGAACCGGTTTCGAGCCGATTCTCTGTTCCTCAACAAAGTCTGCCGGGACGGCGAATTGGGAGACATTTATTATGCCAAGGCTCACGCTATTCGCCGACGGGCTGTTCCGACCTGGGGTGTATTCCTGAACGAGGAGGAGCAGGGGGGGGGGCCGTTGATCGATATCGGGACTCATGCCTTGGATCTGACTCTATGGCTGATGAATAACTACAAGCCCGTAAGTGTTATGGGCTCAGTTTATCATAAGCTTGGAAGTCGCAAAAATGCTGCTAATGCATGGGGGCCATGGGATCCGAAACAATTCACCGTGGAAGATTCGGCCTTCGGGTTCATCACTATGGAGAACGGCGCGACCATCATGCTTGAGTCCAGTTGGGCTTTGAACGATCTCCAGGTTGGGGAAGCCAAGACCACCCTGTGTGGAACTGAGGGCGGAGCAGATATGTGGGACGGGTTACGTTTAAATGGCGAAAAGCATGGGAAGCTCTTCGTTAATAAAGTGGATATGTCCGGCGGCGGTGTTGATTTCTTTGCAGGAGTTTCGGAGAATGAGTCCGATCGCGAAGCCCGCATGTGGATTGACTCCATCATTAACGACACGGATCCCATGGTGCGGCCTGAACAGGCTTTGGTGGTAACGGAAATTTTGGAAGCTATTTATAAGTCTGCGAAAACAGGGAAACTCGTCACTTTCAAATAAAGAATAGGAGTGTGATCTATGGCGCGACAGGTAACATTATTCACAGGGCAATGGGCTGATATGACGTTGGAACAACTTTGCCAGAAAGCAAAGGGATTTGGTTATGATGGGCTTGAATTGGCATGTTGGGGCGATCATTTTGAGGTGGATAAAGCGGATGCCGCCTACTGCCGTCAGAAACATGAGACGCTGGCCCGTCATGGCCTGAAGGTGTATGCCATCAGTGCCCATCTTGTGGGGCAGGCGGTGTGTGACCAGATTGATGAGCGCCATAAATCCATACTTCCTGCCTATATCTGGGGCGATGGCGATCCTGAAGGGGTGCGCCAGCGTGCAACCAAGGAGATGATCAAGACCGCCAAGGCGGCTAAGACCCTCGGCGTCAAGGTTGTCAACGGCTTTACAGGCAGCTCGATTTGGAATTTGCTCTATGCATTCCCGCCCGTATCGGAGGCGATGGTCGCCGCGGGTTACAAGGACTTCGGAAAACGATGGAAGCCGATCTTGGATCAGTTTCAGAAAGTTGGCGTGAAGTTTGCCTTGGAAGTGCATCCCACCGAGATTGCCTTTGACATTGTTTCAGCTGAGCGTGCCCTGGCCGCCGTTGATGGACATCCGTCTTTCGGGTTCAACTTTGATCCGAGTCATTTGGGGTATCAGGGTGTTGACTATGTGAAATTCATTGAGCGGTTTAATGACCGGATTTTCCATGTTCATATGAAGGATGTTGCCTGGGGTCAGACCCCGCAGTTGTCCGGTGTGTTCGGGGGACATCTCACTTTCGGGGATGCCCGGCGGTTCTGGGATTTCCGTTCATTAGGTCGTGGGAATGTGAATTTTGAGCCGATCATTCGCGCCTTGAACCGGATCAACTATCAGGGGCCCCTCTCGGTGGAATGGGAAGATAGCGGAATGGATCGTGAACATGGAGCCCGGGAGGCCTGCGAATTCGTCAAACGGCTTGATTTTCCGCCCTCGAATGTCGCATTTGATGCAGCTTTTGAAAAAGGATGATTTATGAAAAAACCGTTTCGTGTCGTTTTGGTGGGCTGTGGAGGCATTAGTGGGGCCTGGTTGAAGCCCGTGGCAACTATGCCTGATATCCAGATTGTCGGGCTGGTGGATCGTGTTGAGGAGAGTGCCCGCAAGCGGGCGACTGAGTTCCATTTGGAGTCGGCGGAGATTGGGACAAATCTCCGCACGGTTCTCAAGAAGCTGAAGCCGGATATCGTGTTCGATTGTACTGTGCCTGAAGGTCATGTCGAGGTGGCTTTGGAAGCCTTCCGTCATGGCTGTCATGTGCTGGGAGAAAAGCCCTTGGCCGACAGCATGGCAAATGCCCGTCGGATTGTGAGGGCGGCCAAAAGGGTAGGGCGTACGCATGCGGTCATCCAGAATCGACGGTTTGATGCCAATATCCGGACGGTGCAAAAATTGGTGGAGTCGGGTCGTATCGGAACTTTGACCACCCTGAATTCCGATTTCTACATCGGGGCTCATTTTGGCGGCTTTCGTGACCGAATGGAGCATGTGCTCCTGCTGGACATGGCGATCCATACCTTTGATGCTGCGCGTCTCTTGGGCGGCGGGGACCCCGTGTCCGTTTATTGCAAGGAATGGAATCCAAAAGGCTCCTGGTATGATCACGATGCTTCAGCCATGGCGGTGTTTACCATGAGCAACGGACTGGTGTATACTTATCGAGGCAGCTGGTGTGCTGAAGGGATGAATACCACATGGGAAAGCACGTGGCATGGGATTGGTACTAAAGGCAGTTTCCGCTGGGATGGTGCGACGGACATCCGGGCGCAGGCCGTCAAAACTAAGGGGGGCTTTTTCTCCACATGGGAAGACATTGTGGCGGAGCCCTTTACCGACGAAAGCAGAACGGGTTTTCATGGTGGTCAGATTGCGGATTATGTGAAATGTTTGCGCAAGGGCAAGTCGCCGGAGACCATTTGTACGGACAATATCAAGAGCCTGGCGATGGTTTTTGCCGCGATTAAGAGTGCTGCATCTGGTAAAGAGGAAAAGGTCAAGTGACCTGTTTGTTTATAAAGAAGGAAATTTCATATTATGAATCATCAAAATCATTGTGACATCAGGATTGGTACGCTGGTGAGTGCTGGCAAGGATACCAAGAAATACATCCAGCAGATTATTCAGCATGGATTTGAGAGCTTTTCTTTAACCTTTTGGCAGACAATAGGTGATGCCGACCTGAAAACCTTGGCGGCTGAGGTCAAGGAAGCGATTGGTAACAAGGACGTCGTCATCAGTTCGTTGGGCATGTTCGGAAATCCTCTTGAGAATGACGAAAAGGATCTGGCCACCCGGCGCGGCTGGGAAACCTTGATCGACAATGCGCATTTGTTTGGTGCGGATGTTGTCGCCGGATTTACCGGCCGACTGCGGGGCCAGTCGATCGACGCGTCCATTCCCCGGTTTAAAGAAGTTTTTGGAGAGTTGGCTCGACGCGCGGAAGGCAAAGGGGTCCGTCTGGCTTTCGAGAACTGCAGTATGGGTGGCACCTGGCAAAGTGGCGATTGGAATATCGCGCACAATCCCGATGCATGGCAATTGATGTTCGATGCGGTTCCAAGCGCTAACCTTGGGCTTGAATGGGAGCCCTGTCACCAGATGGTCGCTCTGATTGATCCTCTTCCCCAACTCCGGAAATGGGTCAACCGTATCTTCCATGTACATGGAAAGGATGCGTCCATATTGTGGGAGGTAGTTAGGACTCATGGAGTATATGGCAATAAGCAATTTGCCTTCCACCGCACTCCGGGATTTGGTGACACCAATTGGACGGATGTTATTACAGAGTTGCGGCGTGGCGGGTTTAAAGGCTCCATTGATATTGAAGGCTGGCATGATCCGATTTACAGGGATGATTTGGAAATGACGGGCCAGGTGCATGGCCTGAATTTCCTGAAGCATTGCCGGGGTGGGGCATTTGTGCCAAATCCGGGAATCTAATAGGGGTAAAGTTCTCTGGACTCGACGAAGAATGGTCGAGTCGCTATAGTCCCCCTCCGTGAAACCGAATCAAAACTTTCTCGAAAAGATACGTGCTGGTGTCATGTTGTTTGATGGCGCCATGGGGACGATGATCTATCAGCGTGGCGTCTTTGTGAATGTGTGCTATGACGATTTGAGTTTGACGCAGCCCCAATTGATTTTGGGGATTCACAAGGAATACGTCGAGGCAGGCGCCGATGTTATTGAAACCAGCACGTTCGGCGCCAACCGTATTAAACTCTCGGCTTACGGCCTGGCGGATCGTGTAGCGGACATGAATCGTGCGGTCAGGTTGGGGGTGAACACCGCGCTTTCTGTGCTCGCGGGGGGATCATGAGCACCGTTCTTGATAAAATCAATGGCCCGGCAGATGTAAAACTGCTCTCACCAGATGAGATGACCGACCTGGCAAATGGAATCAGGGTGCTCATGATCGAGACCATCAGCAAAACGGGTGGTCATCTGGCCTCCAATTTGGGTGTGGTGGAACTTACCCTGGCAATTCTAAAGGTGTTTCAACCGCCAGAGGATAAGATTTTGATGGATGTCAGCCATCAGGCTTATACCTATAAAATCCTCACAGGGCGCAAAAACCAGTTCGCCACGCTTCGTCAGTATGGTGGGCTTTCAGGATTTATGAATCGCAATGAGAGCCCCTGTGATGCTTTTGGCGCCGGACATGCGGGAACCGCTTTGTCGGCAGCTCTGGGGATGGCTGTGGCGCGCGATCGACAGGGGGGCAACAATCATGTGGTGGCGGTGGTAGGAGATGCCGCTCTTGGCGGTGGATCCTCGTTTGAGGCTCTGAATAATATCCAGGGCACCACGGGGCGGATGATTGTAATCCTGAATGATAATGAGATGTCCATTTCCGCAAATGTTGGGTCTGTGTCCAAATATCTGGGCGCGCTTCTGACAAACCGCAGCTATAATAAATGGAAGCACTCTGTTGAGTCGGTGGTGAAGCGCATGTCGGGGCAATCGAATGTTTTGAGGCGTTTGTATTACCGGGTTGAGGAATCCATCAAGAGTATGTTTCTTCACAGTGTGTTGTTCGAAGAATTCGGGCTTCGATATATCGGCCCGATTGACGGCCATGATATACCGCGTTTGGTGGCTGCTTTGGAAATCGCCAAGAACAATGACGGGCCGATTATCCTGCATGTGCTCACGCAGAAAGGCCGAGGCTATTCGTTTGCCGAGAAATGTCCCGAAAATTGGCACGGAATTGGTAACTTCGACGTTGAATCGGGGATTCCAATTTCCTGTTCCTCGGCTCCTTCCTACTCGCAGGTTTTTGGCAATACTCTTGAAAGGCTTGCCGCGAGTGATTCCGGGATCGTTGCCATTACGGCGGCCATGCGATCAGGAACAGGGCTCACCTCTTTTGCGACTCGTTTTCCTGAACGCTTCTTCGATGTGGGGATTTGCGAGGAACATGCCGTAATTTTTGCTGCCGGTCTGGCTTCCCAGGGGATGACCCCGGTGCTGCCTCTCTATTCAACGTTCTCGCAGCGCGTGGTGGACTACATTCTTCATGATGTTTGCCTGCAGAACCTGCCGGTGGTGTTCTGCCTCGATCGCGCAGGGGTTGTCGGTGATGATGGCCCTACGCATCATGGAGTATTTGACATTGCCATGATGCGAACGTTCCCGGGATTGATCATTATGCAACCTGCCGATGGGGCGGAGCTGTCCCACATGCTCTATTCGGCAATCAAATGGAAACGTCCGGTGGTCATTCGCTATCCCCGCGGAATTTGTGCCGGGTTTGAACCACCAGATCAGTTTGAAGAGGTTCCTTTGGGAAAATCACGTATTCTACTAGAAGGGTGGGAAATCCAGATTTGGGCGTTGGGCGACATGATCCCGGTGGCGATAGCGGCAGCTGACATTCTGGTAACCAAAGGGTTTTCAGTGGGGGTTGTAAATGCAAGATTTGTGGCCCCATTGGATCTGGATTTGATCACGGGCCAGAGTACGTTAGCCCGGACATTCGTCACTCTTGAAAATGGGGTTGCCGCAGGAGGGTTCGGGACTGCGGTTGCTGAAACGCTGGGCGATCTTGGGTATCAGGGCCGCATCATCAGGAACGGTTGGCCTCGTGAGTTCGTTCCGCATGGAGCCCCTGCGATACTGCTTGAAAACTTTGGCCTGACCGCCGAAGCCATTGCTGAACGGGTGGAGAAAACGCTCAGGATTCAAAAGACGGACGACAATAGACAGGATACAGAAGTCTGTAGACATAAATCAGTGGTCAGAATGGAAGCCTGATCTGGCTTACCAGGTATTTCCCATGATCCAAAGCAAGCTTGTTTTTCTCAAAATTTCGGTGATGTTTCTGATGATGGTTATCGGGTGGTGGTGTGCCCGCTGGCAATATCTCACCACCACTTTAACCAAGGCGTTAAGTCTGCTTGTGGTACAGGTGACCTTTCCTGCTTTGGTTTTCGTTCAGATGCTTGAAACGGTCAGTTTTGCATCGTTACAGCGAGGGTGGTGGATTCCTGTTTTTGGAGGAGTCAGCATTGTTTTGGCGGCCTTGGTCGGTAAAGGTCTTATCGGTTTTTTCCGGGTTCCGCCAGAAAGTCGGAAAACGTTTGTTTTCCTTGTGGCACTTCCGAACTGGGTATTCCTACCTTTGCCGATTGCGGCGGGCCTGTATGGTGCCGAGGGCGTGCGATTCGTTCTGCTTCTTAACTTCGGTGCCCAGATTACCCTGTGGACGTATGGGATCCGTTTACTGCAGGACGGTGAGGCCGAAAAGCAGTCTGCTTGGCGGATGCTGTTAAGCAATTCCGGGGTGCTGGCGACTCTTGTGGGTGCCGGCTTGGCCTTATGCTGGCCGGGAATAGCCGCGCCAGCAGACTCTGACTCGGGTCTGGTTTGGGGACTCACCATTAATAGTGTGCTGGGGGCGTTAAAAATGATCGGAGATCTGACGATTCCGCTTTCGTTGTTGGTTGCAGGTGCCCAATTGGCCGAATTGATGCGATCCAGTCAATTTCAGTGGCGTCCATTATCGGGCGTGATTTTAGCCCGGCTTGTTGTGGCTCCACTGGTGACACTTTTGGCGCTCAAAGCGGTCACGCTATTGATTGGTGTGCGTCTGACTGAAGTGGAGTTTATCACTTCGACGGTGATTGTATCCATGCCTGTGGCCATCAGTTGCTCCATGTTTGCCGACCATTACAACGGGGATCGTGGCTTGACTGCGAGTAGTATCTTTTTGACCACTCTGCTCAGTCTTCTCACGGTTCCTGCCGCAGTGTGGTGCTGCCACTGGCTCTTGTAGAATCAGCCGGCCGTTGGCAGTGATCAGTAGGCAGTGAGTTTAATAATCTGTCTACTGTCAACTGCCTGCTGCTTACTGGAGTACAGCCCCTGTATTCGCACTGGTAACCTGCTGGGAATAGCGTTTGAGATATCCTGAAACAATCCGGGGAATATACGGGGTGGCTTCAGCACGGCGGCGATTCAACTCGGCCTCCGAGACATCGACTTCGAGTTTATGCTCCTGAATATCAAGATTGATGATATCGCCTGCCTTGATGAGGCCAATGACACCCCCAGCTGCGGCTTCGGGTGAAACATGCCCTACACAGGCACCCCGTGTGCCGCCTGAGAATCGGCCATCCGTGATCAGGGCGACACTCTCGCCAAGTCCGGCACCCATGATGTAAGAGGTGGGGGCCAGCATTTCCTGCATTCCCGGACCGCCACGCGGGCCTTCATACCTGATGACGACACAGTCGCCAGCCTTGACCGCCCCTTTGAGAATTCCGTAACAGGCGTCTTCCTGGGATTCGAAAATTACGGCAGGACCACGGAATTTCAGCATGGAGGGGGCTACACCAGCTTTTTTAACGACTGCGCCACTCTCCGCCAGATTGCCCCATAGAATTGTTAGGCCGCCATCAGCGGAGTAGGGCTTATCGACAGGGTGAATGATCTCAGCATCCTTGACTTCGGCTCTGGCCACATTTTGCCAGATCGTTTTGCCAGTTACGGTTGGAGCGTCTCGGCTGATAATGCCGTGAATGGCCCCGATTGATTTGATAATGGCACTGATGCCCCCTGCACGGTCCACATCCTCCATATGGTGGGGCGAGGAGGGTGCGACCTTACAGATATTAGGACATTTCTTGGAGATCTGGTTGATCCGGTTGAGGTCATACTTGATGCCTGCTTCATGGGCGATGGCAAGTGCGTGAAGGACGGTATTGGTGCTGCCCCCCATGGCCATATCGGTGGCAAACGCGTTGTCGAGTGACTTCTCGGTGACAATTTCCCGGGGCAGGGGACCGCCCGCTTTGGCCATCGCGACGATGCGGGTGGCGGCGAGGCGGAATAATTTTTTCCGGCGAGGATCAATCGCCAGAATACTTCCGTTACCCGGTAGTGCGATGCCAATGGCTTCGCAGAGACAGTTCATGGAATTTGCAGTGAACATTCCCGAACAGGAGCCACAACCCGGGCAGGCATGTTCTTCAAGTGATTGAAGGCCTTGATCGTTGATCTTGCCCTGTTTGTGGGCTGCCACGCCTTCGAATACACTGATCAGGTCGACGGCTTTTCCATCGGGCATCCGTCCTGCGGCCATCGGTCCACCACTCACCATCAGGGTGGGAACATTGGCGCGTAACGCTCCCATGAGCATGCCGGGCACGATTTTATCGCAATTTGGGATGCAGATGACGCCATCAAAACAGTGAGCCTTGATCACGGCCTCCACGCTGTCGGCAATGATTTCCCGGCTTGGCAGGGAGTACTTCATGCCGGCGTGACCCATGGCGATTCCGTCACAAACACCAATGGTATTGAACTCAAAGGGAATACCGCCAGCTTTCCGGATGGATTTCTTGATCAGTTCAGCCACCTTGTTCAGATGAACATGGCCGGGGATCATTTCGTTAAATGAATTACATACGCCGATAAAAGGCTTATTGAAATCGCCTGTTTTCACCTTGCCCGTTGCCCGCAGCAGGCTGCGATGGGGTGCGCGTTCAGTTCCCTGTTTGATTTGGTCGCTATTCATAGTGTTCCTTTTCGTGGGATTAAAATATGATGCCTACTCTATCGCAGCGCTACGGTGGTGTCGAGTCAGGAAGTGCGACAACTGCAATCATGAATACCTTCTGGCCCGGTACATCATCCGCACCGTCAGAAAAGCGATTTCTTATCAAAATATTGCGTTTCCGGACGAGGCATTGCATAGTCTTGCCCCACTTACAGGAGCGAGATGAGCATGAAGATTGGAATTATTGGGGCAGGACATGCAGGAGTGGAGGCGGCGAAGGCGGCGCGTGAGAATAGGGCGGAGGTGACCCTGTTTTCTAACGAAACCGTGGTACCATATTACCGTCCTCGGCTGGTTGCATTGGCGTTTGGGCAGGCTGAGTTCTCTGCCATACAAATCAAACCGCTGGAGTGGTATGCTCAGCAGGCTATTGCACTCCGATTGGCTGCGGAAATCGCCTCGCTGGATCCTCTCCATCATCGAGTGAGTACGGCCCAGGGCACTGAATCGTTTGATGGCCTGATTATGGCAATTGGCAGTAATCCCGTTTTGCCCCCCTTTGTAAAAGACGGCGGTGGTTTCATCTGGCCGTTGTGGAATGTTCAACACGCCGAAGCCATTCGAAGTCGAGTGGGTAAGGGTAAGCGCTTAGTGATTGTCGGCGGGGGAATTCTGGGCATTGAGGCGGCATTGCACGGTGTTGAGGCCGGAATGAACGTGACCATTGTGGAACTGATGAGCCGCTTGATGCCGGCACAATTCGGCACAAGGGCTTCATGTGCCCTTCTGCGCGGGCTGGAGGAGCGTGGAATTCGCGTTGTACTGGGACACGGTATCGCATCGGCAAAGCCGGGGCCGACTTCGGTAACCCTTGGACTGGATAAAGGCGAACCGCTGGAAGCAGACTTATGTCTGGTTTCTATTGGTGCAAGACCAGACAAATCCCTGGCGACCTTGGCGGGTCTGGCCTGTGAAAGAGGGGTGCTCGTGGATGAATTTCTTCAGACCCCGGCCCCTCATTGTTATGCTGCTGGTGATATGATCCAATTTGAAGGGGTGACCCGCTGCTCCATGAAAGAGTCGGCGGCACAAGGGAAATTGGCGGGGCTAAACCTGATGGCATCGTTGCAAGGCCGGGGCGGGCAAGTCTATAACCCAGAAACGGTTCCTCTCACATTCCGCTCCAAGAATTTTGAAATCTACGCGATCGGCGCGGTTTCTGCGTCAGGCACCGAAGAGCAGATTCTGGACGGATCCACTGAAACGCTCATCCGCGCTTTGGTGCTGAAAGATGGAGTCCCTGTGGGGGTTCAGATGATTGGAACGCGGGAAGGTTTTGATTCTTACGCCGCCGAGGTGAAAAAAGCCGGAAAAATGTAAGACGTGAAATGTGAGACGTTAAGAGGCCGGCTTGGGCTTCCATAGCTTGCAGCCGACATCAACAATGGCACTAGGCACATCTTTAACATCGGTACTTTTTCCGTGCTCCATAAACCATTTGCATCCGCATGGAAAAACGTTACCGCCTAATTGGCAATACTGGCAAGACCAGCATGATTTTGTTTCTGAAGACATAAGGGCACGATATCAAAGATCGTGAGAAATACAATGAGAGTATGTGTATTGGGGAGTGGAAGTGGCGGAAATTGCACCTATGTTGCATCCGCAACGACGGCTGTTTTAATTGATGCCGGTCTAAGCGGGCGCGCCACGGGGCTACGTTTGGCTGAATGCGGAGCCTCCGTGGAGTCTATTCATGCCATTTGTGTGACACATGAACATAGCGACCATACCTCAGGCCTTGCCGTTCTGCATCGTGGCGGAAAAGTCAAACTTTACGCCAACAGTGGAACGATCGAGGGCATTGATGCCCGGGCTGGGAACGATAAAAAATTACAATGGAATGTTTTTTCAACGGGTGCAAATTTTCAGATAGGGGATCTTTCCATCGATCCTTTCTCTGTTCCTCATGATGCTTATGATCCTGTTGGCTTTGTCATTCGTTGTGGCGAGATCAGGGTAGGGGTTGTGACGGATATGGGAATGGTCACAGGATTGATCCGGGAGAGACTGAGGGGTTGTAATGTTTTGGTAATTGAGTCGAATCACGATGAACAAATGCTCAAAGACGCAGACCGTCCCTGGCATCTCAAGCAGCGGATTAGTGGACGACAAGGACATCTTTCGAATCAGCATGCTGCTGAATTGCTGACAGAGATTGCTGGTTCGCATCTAAAAGCCGTTTTTTTAGCGCATTTAAGTTCAGAATGTAATTCGTCCGAACTGGCACTACGCACGGTATCAGATGCATTGAAAAATCAAGGCCATCTGCATGTTCGCGTTGTGGTCGCTCCTTCAGACCGTGTGAGTGAGGTTTGGAGTGAATAAGTAATTGTTAAAAAAATAACAATTACTTCTTGCGTTATCCTGTATGTGGGAGTAATTACTGTTCCGTTTTAATTTCGTTCTTCATGGTGTATTCCATACTCCCTCTGAGGGGTGGACTATGTCGCGGGACGGGTGTTGTTGGTTCGGAAGATGAAACATTATGGAAAGGTTCAGCAAGTTCATGAATAGGTCAAGGTTGTGGATGGGTATCTGTGTGGCGTTGGCAGTCTTGGGATTTGGGGCAGGCGCGGCAATGGCCAGCGAAGCTGATCTTAATCTCCCTGATTTAGGAGCAGTACATTTTTCCGCATTGGGCGGCCTCTCCGGAACGACCTTGATGCTGATCGGAATCGGTGTCTGTTTTCTTGGACTCGGCTTTGGTTTGATTCAATACGTCAAAACTGAGAAACTGCCGGTTCACAAGTCCATGAGCGACGTTTCGGCAATCATCTGGGAAACCTGTAAGAGCTATCTGGCACAGCAGGGGAAATTCCTAGCGATCCTTTGGGCGCTGATTGGCGTCTGTATGATTTACTACTTCCTGATTCTTCAGAAAATGACCTGGGGTAGCGTTCTTCTGATTCTGGCCGCCTCGATCCTTGGTATTCTGGGATCCTACGGTGTGGCGTGGTTCGGCATGCGCATCAATACGTTTGCCAACAGCCGTTCGGCTTTTGCCGCCCTTCGGGGAACCCCCTGGGATGCCTTGGCCATTCCGATGCGTTCCGGCATGAGCGTAGGAATGTTGCTGATCACGGTTGAGCTTTTCTTCATGATCTGCATTCTTGTGTTTCTCCCTTCTGAACTGCGAGGCCCCTGCTTTATCGGATTTGCCATTGGTGAATCTCTGGGGGCGTCCGCTCTGCGTATTTGTGGTGGTATCTTCACCAAGATTGCGGATATCGGTTCTGACCTGATGAAAATCGTATTCAAACTTCCTGAAGACGATCCCAAGAATCCCGGTGTAATTGCCGATTGTACGGGTGACAATGCTGGCGACAGCGTTGGCCCGACGGCTGACGGGTTTGAAACCTACGGGGTAACCGGGGTTGCTCTGATCACCTTTCTGGCTTTGGTGCTTGGTGCCGGCACGTTGTGTGCCCAGCTGATCGTCTGGATCTTTGTGATGCGTATTCTGATGATCATTTCTGCTTTGGCAGCCTACCTTGCCAACGATTGGCATTTCACCTCTAAGCTGAAAAACGCTAAAGAATTCGACCCGGAGCATCCGTTGACGGTTCTGGTGTGGTTGACCTCTTTTGTTTGTATCGGCGTCACCTACGTTGCCAGTTATTTCCTGTTGGGCAATATTGAGGTCAATGGTGCGGCACAACCGAATCTCTGGTGGGTTCTTTCGACCATCA
The DNA here is from genome assembly GCA_037143175.1 of bacterium. NCBI lineage: Bacteria > bacterium. The sequence continues at coordinate 18,631 of JBAWZF010000018.1, read as the reverse complement.
TCTCCTGCGGTACAATTGCGGGTGCATTAATTCCCGAGTTTACCAAGGTTTTCACCAGCACGAATGCCATCCATGTAAAGGAAGTGGTTACTGCGTCCAAGCAGGGCGGCGCTTCTTTGAACATTTTGTCGGGATTTGTGGCCGGTAATTTCTCGGCCTTCTGGGAAGGCCTGACCATGCTGGTACTTATGTTGGGTGCGGCACTCCTCGCCGGTCATCCGGCGGTTGCCAGTCTGATGCCTGCAGGGCTGGAGTTCGCTGCGCCGATCTTTGCCTTTGGCTTGGTCGCATTCGGCTTTTTGGGCATGGGTCCCGTGACCATCGCGGTTGACAGCTTTGGCCCGGTGTCCGACAACGCCCAGTCGGTGTATGAGTTGAGTCGCATCGAATCCATTCCCGGCATTGAGAAAGAGATTGAGAAGGATTTTGGTTTCAAGCCTGACTTCGAAAACGCCAAACTCAACCTGGAGCGGAATGACGGTGCGGGTAATACCTTTAAAGCGACGGCCAAGCCGGTGTTGATCGGAACCGCTGTAGTGGGCGCCACGACCATGATCTTTGGCATCATCCTGATGCTGGGCAAGACCAAGGCCTATGAGTTGGCGAAGGTGGCGGCGGCAAAGGCGGGCGAAGTGTTTGATCACACGGCGGCCCTCACGGCGGCGCAGACCACGGAAGGTGTTAATTCCGTTATCGCCAGTCTCAGTCTTGTGCAGCCTGAGATTGTTCTCGGACTCCTTATGGGTGGTGCGGTGATCTACTGGTTTACCGGCGCAGCAACGCAGGCGGTGGTGACCGGTTCCTACCGCGCGGTTGTATATATCAAAGAGAACATGAATTTGAATGCCGAGACGGCTTCGATCAAGGACAGCAAAGAAGTGGTGAAGATCTGCACGATTTACGCGCAGAAGGGGATGTTTAACATCTTCGTCGCCATCTTTTGTTTCGCTTTATCGCTGGCTTTTTTTAACCCGTATTTCTTCATCGGCTATCTGATCTCCATTGCCTTCTTTGGCCTCTACCAGGCTATTTTCATGGCGAATGCCGGTGGCGCGTGGGATAACGCCAAGAAGATCGTGGAAGTAGATCTGCGGGCTAAGGGCACGGAATTGCACGCAGCCACGGTGGTGGGTGATACCGTTGGTGACCCCTTCAAAGACACCTCTTCGGTGGCGATGAACCCGATCATCAAGTTCACAACTTTGTTTGGTCTGTTGGCAACGGAAATTGCCGTGGCCATGACGAACACGACCATGAAGTACGCGATCGGCGCTGTGATCTTTGCCGTAGCGTTGGTCTTTGTGTACCGTTCGTTCTATTGCATGCGCATCCCTGAGGATAAATAATCCGATTCGATGTGATTCGTACCCCCGCGCCGGTAACGGTAGCGGGGGTTTTTTTTGACAAGAATGGCTGGGGTATGATTCCATGTACGATATGAAGGTAATATTTTTAGGAACAGGCACTTCGGTAGGTATCCCGGTGATTGGGTGTGAATGCACGATTTGCCGCTCCCCGGATCTGCGCAATCGGCGTCGGCGTTCAAGCATTTATGTCGAGGCGGGCCGATTTCACATTGTTATCGACACCTCTTTGGATTTCAGAGAGCAGGTATTGGAGTATCGTGTACCGCGTATCGATGCGGTGTTGATTACCCATTCCCATGCCGATCATATTTTCGGTCTGGACGATATTCGCAGGTTCAACACGATGCAAGGGGCTAGCATTCCGGTGTATGGCTCTCAGGGGACTATTACCGATCTCAAACGGATTTTCTCCTATGTGGATCAAGCGGTACCCGAACCCGGGGTCTACCGTCCGCAGATCGATTTCCTGGAAATCAAAGGGCAAATCCCTGTTGGCCCCTTTATGGTGAACGCACTGCCTGTGTTACACGGTAAAACTGAAACTTGTGGTTTTCGGCTGCAATGGGACGGGTTGACGCTGGGGTATGTTCCGGACTGCAAGGTCATGCCAGAGTCGACTGTGGCGGCTTTCAAGGGGGTTGATGTGATGATTCTTGACGGATTAAGACATCGGAACCATCCCACCCATCTGTCAGTGGCGTCTGCATTGGGACTCTTGACCAAAATCGGGGCCAAACGTTCCTACCTGACTCACGTTTGCCATGATTTGGATCATGAAGAGACACAGGAATCCCTGCCGCCATCCATCTATCTTGCATGTGATGGCATGACGCTGACCTGGTAATTTCGGGAACAGAGTAAAATTTACAGGTCTGTGGCTGCCCTTTTTCTGTGGCGCTGTAAGCGGCTTCCTGACATAATAACCGGCCGAATTAAAGTGTCTTAGGGCTGGGTTCATATGAATTACGCACAACAAAAAGCAACAGGACAAATTGTGATTTTGCCATCGCTTCTGGCAGCGGACTTCGGTCATCTTGCCGACGGGGTTTGTTTAGCGGAAACCTCTGGAGCTGACGGGCTGCACCTGGACATTATGGATGGGCATTTTGTGCCCAACTTGAGCATGGGGCCGGATGTTGTGGCCATGGCTAACCGCACCTCCGATATTCCGTTGAGCGTTCATTTGATGATGTCCAAGCCGGAAGCCTATTTGCTGCCCTTTATCAAAGCGGGCGCAGATGTGCTCCTTATTCATATCGAAATTGAGGGCGATGTCCTCGGCATGCTACGCACGATTCGCAAGTTGGGCGCGCGACCAGGCATTACGCTTAATCCTGATACCCCTGCGGATTCTGTATTTACTGTACTGCCGGAGGTGGATGAGGTGCTTTGCATGTCCGTGCACCCCGGCTATGGCGGACAGGCGTTTATTCAATCCGTGGTTCCGAAAATTAAAACTCTCCGTGAGACCGTCACAGCTCGTGGATTGAATGTGGATATCAATGTGGATGGCGGTATTGATTTAAAGACCGTCTCCTTAGCGGCTTCAGCAGGCGCGAATGTGTTTGTTGCGGGTACTTCACTTTACCGGGCCCCAAATATGCGGGAAAGTATCGCCGCTATGCGCGCGCTCGCAGCCCAAACTTATGATTCGATGAAGGACTAATTATAACCGATGCATCTCCAAGATCAAATTAATCTCAAAGCACTTCCCGCTATCCGGAACTTCTGTATCATCGCCCATATCGATCATGGAAAATCCACCCTCGCAGACCGACTGCTTCAACTGACCGGAACCATCGAAGCCCGGGTGATGCGTGACCAGGTCCTCGATAGCATGGATCTTGAGCAGGAGCGCGGGATTACCATTAAAAGTCATCCTGTAACCATGACCTACAAGGCCAAGGATGGCATCGAATACGAGCTAAATCTGATTGATACCCCCGGGCATGTGGATTTCACATACGAAGTATCGCGCAGTATGATGGCTTGTGAAGGCGCCATTCTGGTGGTCGATGCGGCCCAGGGAGTGGAAGCACAAACAGTTGCCAACACTTATCTAGCCATCGAAAATAACCTGGAAATCATGCCTGTGATTAATAAGGTGGATTTGCCCGGCGCCGAGCCAGAGGTCGTGGCCAAGCAAATCGAGGAAATTCTCTCCATCCCAGCTGATAACGCCTGTCGGATAAGCGCCAAAAGCGGATTGGGTATAACAGATATGCTGGAGGAGGCTATCCTGCGTCTCCCGCCGCCAAAAACCTGCGAGGACGGATACCTGCGCGCCATGGTATTTGACTCCGTATACGATGCCTTCCGCGGAGTTGTTACCTATATCCGGATGGTGGATGGGGAACTTAAGGCCGGGGACCGGATCCATCTGCTGGCCAGCGGACTGGATACAGAAGTCAAGGAAGTCGGGCGTTTCCGCCCCAAGATGGAGCCTTGTAAAAAATTGACGGCAGGGCAGGTGGGGTATGTCATAGGTACCATTAAGGATTCCTCCGATATTAAAATTGGCGACACCCTGACCATGCACAATAAGCAGGTCACCAAGCCCTTGCCCGGGATGAAGGAAATTCACCCCATGGTGTTCAGCGGGCTCTATCCGGTTGATACAGCGGACTACGAAAAGCTGAAAAAAAGTATGGAAAAACTGCGGTTGAACGACAGCGCTTTCACTTACCAATCGGAATCCTCCGTCGCCCTGGGTTTTGGGTTCCGTTGCGGTTTTCTTGGACTTCTGCATCTGGAAGTCGTTCAGGAGCGCTTGCGCCGTGAGTTTGATCTGGATGTGATCAGTACTTACCCCTCAGTAATCTATCGGATCCATTTACGGGATGGTTCCATGATTGAGGTGGATAACCCCCTGCACCTGCCAGATCCCACGCGAGTTGATCACATGGAGGAACCGATGATCCGTGCCTTCATTATTTGTCACAATGAGAATATTGGCGATATCCTCCGGGTCGTCATGGACCGACGCGGAACAGTTGAAAAAACGGACACACTCGATTCCAAGCGCGTCATGTTAAGTGCCACCATGCCACTGAATGAAATCCTGATTGATTTCCACGACTGTCTCAAGAGCATCAGTCGCGGATATGCATCCATGGACTATGAGCATAATGGCTATGCGCCGAGTGATCTGGTGAAGATGGATATCTTACTGAATGGGGAAAGTGTTGATGCCTTCTCCTGCATTATCCATCGGGACAAAGCTGTGTCACGCGGACGCCAGATGTGTGCTGCGCTCAAAGACGTCATCCCCGCGCATCAGTTTACTGTTCCTATTCAGGCGGCCATCGGTAAAAATATTGTTGCGCGCGAAACCATTAAAGCCATGCGAAAAGATGTAACCGCTAAGTGTTATGGTGGCGACATCTCCCGAAAACGGAAATTGCTGGAACGCCAGAAAGAAGGCAAAAAGCGCATGAAGGACATAGGCTCTGTCAGTGTGCCTCAGGAAGCGTTTATTTCCGTGTTGAAGACCACAGGTTGAGAAAAGGCGGAGACTACGATGGCTGGATATTTTCAAAAGCGTAAATTCGTAAAACACGGCAATGAATGGGTGCGCCATGCTGAGTTATGCCGGCATCTCCGTGAAGATGTGGTCCTGCCGCAAGCTTTGGAATCTCTGAATAAAGCGGAAGCGGATCTAAAAAACGCCATCACCCAAAAAGATATTGCTAAGATTGAGTCTGGTTGTGGGGCTGTTCAAAAAGCCGTCTCGGTTCTCATGCCGCTCAAATCCTTTTCCGGATTCAGGGAGAATATCGAGGTATTTGTAGTGGCTATTGCTGTTGCCATGGCTTTTCGAACCTATTGTCTGCAACCCTTCAAAATACCCACAGGTTCCATGCAGCCAACCCTTTACGGCATTCACTATGAACCAACCGAGGGGAAGGGGATATTTGATACTGTTCCGCTCAAATATGCGCAATGGTTGTTTTTCGGGCAAACCTATACGGAATGTACGGCCCAGACAGCAGGTACCATCCGGGGGCCTTATTCCATGCGGCGTACGGGAGACGGAGTCGGCGAAGCCGCCTATGAGATTGGCGGCCTTGCCCATACCATTCCTATCGGATTACCTCTGACGGTGCAGAACGGGGACGAAGTGGTTACTGGACAGGTGATCGCGCGGGGATATCGGATTACCGGTGATCATCTTTTCGTGAACCGGATCAAGTGGAACTTCATGAAGCCTTCCCGGGGAGATGTCATGGTTTTTCGCACTGATGGAATCCCGATTCGCGGGCTTACCGAACAGACGCATTACATCAAACGAATGTGTGGTTTACCCAACGAGTCCATCTCCATCCGTGAGCCGTATTTATACATAAATGGGGCGCCAGTTATGGAACCTATGGCCATCCGTCGGATTGCGGAAAAAGCCCCCGGATATGCAGGCTATTGCCTGGGAGAGATATCGCAGGGAGCTGAATTCATCCGCTCGACCAACGACGTTCGAACGCTGGGCCCAAACCAATATCTGGCCTTGGGCGACAATACCCATAACAGCCTTGACGGCCGTTACTGGGGAACTGTTCCTGCCGAAAATCTGGTAGGCCCTGCCATGGTAGTGTACTGGCCCTTCTCCCGGCGATGGGGTTGGATTCAGTAGGAAGTCGAGATGCACCCAGTCCAATGTGCCGACTTTCAACTTTGGACTAATGACTTTGGACTTCCAACGCATGATATGGCCCCTGATTGAATACCGGTTTAGCTGAGGCGGGTGGTTTCCAATCAAATTGATCTGAATAGATCAGCAGGCTGCCGGGCTTGAGTGGTTTTGGCGCCAAGTGCAGGGGAGTGGGCCAATAACCGGCTTTCAGGAAAACAGTACTCTCATCAATGGCTGTCATGGCGGCAGAAAATACCTGATCGGGAGGTCGGGTCCGAGCCCATTGCACCAATGCCGTCAGATCCTTTTCCGGGGGAGCCTGAAAACAGATGGGCAGGAAATGGACCATCAGGCTGACTGCAACAACCAGTAGGGCTGTAATATTCAAACCATGCCGATACCATTGACGGAGGGGCCGCCAGGCACATGTGGTAATCCCATAAGCGGCTATCATCGCCGCCATGGGATAGAGCGGAAGTTCATAGCGCGGTCGCTTGTCTGGAAACAGGGTTAGGACAATGGCCCAGATGCCCACCCACACTGACGCCAACAATAGCATTTGGCGGTGGTGCCGCGATACCGGACCATGCCACCAGCGAAAAAAACCAGCAATCAAGGTAACCATCCAGGGCCAATAGGAACGTCCGATTTCGACAACGTAGTACCATACGGGTTCACGGTTTCGATGCCCCTGTAAGCGGGCTACAACTTCATGACCAAAGTATTGTCGGATAAAGGTGTCTCCGTAGAGGTGAATCATGGAAAGGTGCCACGGTAAGGCGATCAGTAGTGCCATCAAGGTCACAGCAAGAATCGAAGCGTAGGAATGACCTCTGTATCGTTCTCCATAGTGTTGTAAGCGGTCTCGTCGCTCAAGAACCAGCCAGACAAAGAGAATGGGCAGCATTACCAGCGCCATCAACGGTTTGCACATCAAGGCCAGGCCTAGCGGGATCCCCGCCAGCCAAGATATACGCCGGTCACGGCTTTTGGTGGCTGCCAGCCAGATCCAGACGGCGGACAACATGAACAGGAGTTGCCACATATCCAGGCAAATCTCTCGCGAACGGCGGAAGAACTCATAGGAAAGGGCCAGGACGCACCCGGCGGCTAGGGCGACGACTCTTCCTGACAATTGGCGCGTAATACCAACGGTACATAATACGCAGCCAGCGGCGGCAAGTATGGCGGGGATGCGCAGGGCGGCAAGGCTAAGGCCGAAAAGATGCAAAAAAAGGCCGTGAATCCAGAATACGAGAGGGGGTTTATTGAAATAAAGGACAGAAGGATGCTCGTGGGGTGTCCAAAATAGGGCGGGGTTTTGCCAGGCTTGCAACCCAATGGCCGCATAATGTGCCGTTTCAATCCGGAAATCACCCTGTTCAAGATGGGGCAGAGTGACTGCCAAAAGCAGCAATACCGGCAGCGCATAGATCCAGAATCGTCGTTTCATAATAAGTCAGTCGCTGGAAGATATTGCATCCGGCGCCAGCTTGCACTAATTTTCTGGCATATGTTGTCAAAGTACATAGGGCCATCCATTGAAGAACGGGCGTTTGCAGCCTTGTTGGCGACCGTATTCACGATCACATTTTCAATTGCATTGGGACAACTCTGTGCGGCGGCATGTCTGTTACTTTTCCTGCTGGGGCTCTTTAAGCAACAAATCACATGGTGCAGTCCGGCGGGGGGCGGCCTGGCCGTGTCCTTTATCATCTTCGCAATCATCCTTTCCGCCATTCATGGAGAGGTCGCCAGTTTATGGACAAGAGTGGGCCGGTTATTCTGGTTTATCCTGATTCCTGTCACGGCATCTCTTGTGGCGGCACCCAACCGTAACGGGAAACTCATTGCGGCGTTTCTGGCCGGTTGCGCTGTACTTGGGTTAAAGGATCTCATTGTTTACCCGATACTGGCTTGGCGAAAGCCCTTGCCGGATTTCCTAACCGCCCTGATTGACAAAGGTTCCATGACTGATGGACAGATGCTGATGTTGGGAGTGGTTGGATCGGTATTGATCCTTTTGATGGCGATCAAAGAGCGGCGCTCCTTGCCTTGGTGGGGGTGGGTGATACTGCTCGCCCAGTTGGCCGGTTTGATCATCAACTTTAAGCGGGGATCCTGGTTCTGCGCCATGATCCTGATCGGGGTTGCGGTTTTAATGCAACTCCGGTGGCGCGCCTGGCTCATCATGACCGGTTTTCTTGTAGTATTTTTCATGCTTCCTCCCGTCCAGACCAGGATGGTGCAATTGAAACGAGAATTTAATGTGGAAGGCGGGGGGCGGCTCACAATGTGGTTTAAAATCGCACCCGCCTTGATTCAGGAAAATCCTGCCGGGCTCGGTTTCGGATGTCTGACCAACGAGAAAATGAAACAGGTTTTCAGGCATGTAGAACCCAATCGAAACCATCTTCACGCCAACTGGGCCCAAGTGTTGGTGGAAATGGGCTGGTTGGGACTAGGGCTCTATCTCGTGTGGATGGTGAAAATGTTGCTGAATCATCTCACATGGGTGCGCCGCTCAAAAATGGCGACCGCGGAAGAACGCGGTGTAGCCTGCGTAGCCCTATCTCTTTTGCTCGGGCTCTTGTTGAATGGTTTGGTTGAATATAATTTTGGAGACACTGAACTCATGTTCATCTATGCCGTAATTATGGGTTTATCAGGGACTTGCATCGGCAAGTCTGAATCTGTAAAGTATCACGCATTATGAATCAGGACGACAAACCATCGATGAATCCAGCCTTAAGTTCGGTATTGATTCAGGCTTTTGTGCCTGCAACAGTAGGTCTGATTTTCTTTCTATTGAAAAAGTCCATGACCGCCAATGTGCTTTGGGGCGTCAGCGGTATCTTGCTTGTATCCGGACTATTTATTCCTCCCGTTTTCAACAGGATTGAGCAATTTGGGCGCTGGTTTGGGAAATGGGCGGGCATGGTTATCACCTGGGTATTATTGGTGCCTATGTTCTTTCTGGTATTTATGCCAGGCCGATTCATTCTAAAGATGCGCGGCATTGATCCGATGTGCCGAAAATTCCCAACGGATGCCAAAACGTATTGGGTACCGCGCAAGCCGGTTACGAACCTGGAAGAATATAAGAGGCAATTCTGATGAATATTCTTGGGATCAGCGCATTCTATCATGACTCTGCAGCAGCTTTGGTCTGTGACGGAGAAATTATCGCCGCCGCCCAGGAAGAGCGGTTTACTCGCAAAAAACACGACCCTAATTTTCCATTGAATGCGGTCAAGTACTGTCTCGCGGAACTCGAAAAGCGTGGTGGCACTTTGGATGCGGTGACCTTTTATGACAAACCCATCCGGAAGTTCGAGCGCATTCTGAAAACCTACTTCAGCACGGCGCCGAAGGGCTTGCAGTCATTCATGATGGCCGTGCCACTTTGGCTGAAGGAAAAACTCTGGATCCCGATGGAAATCGAGGAAGCACTAGAAAAGTGCGGCCTGAAAACGATCCCTCCGATTTATTTCCCGGAGCATCATGAGTCACACGCCGCCAGCGCTTTTTTCCCGTCCCCCTTTCAGAAGGCGGCCATTTTGACCCTGGATGGAGTAGGGGAATGGGCGACGAGTGCCATTGGCCTAGGGGATGGCAACAAGCTGGAGATTCTTGAGGATTTGCATTTTCCTCACTCCCTCGGGTTGCTCTATTCGGCCTTTACTTACTTCACCGGCTTCCGCGTAAACTCAGGTGAATACAAATTAATGGGGTTGGCCCCATATGGAGAGCCGAAGTATGTGGATGTCATTTGGGATAATCTTCTGGATATGCGCGAGGATGGCTCGTTCCGGCTGAATCTCAAGTATTTCGGATTTGTCGATGGGCTTACGATGACCAATGATGCGTTCGCCGGTTTATTTGGGGGTCCCGCCCGCTCCTCAGAAAGTGAAATTACCCAGCGCGAAATGGATATCGCCAGGTCCATCCAAGTCGTCACTGAAGAAATTGTGATTCGCATGGCGCGACACGCTAAAAAGATTACGGGGGCAGATTACCTCTGCATGGCTGGTGGGGTAGCGTTGAATTGCGTGGCGAATGGCCGACTTCTTCGTGAAAATCTTTTCAAGGATATCTGGATTCAACCTGCTGCGGGCGATGCCGGTGGTGCCCTGGGAGCGGCGCTGATGGTGGCCTATCAGGTCATGAAACATCCTCGTCAGGCGGACAATATTCATGACTTTATGAAGGGCTCTCTCCTCGGTCCGGACATTCGGGATGATGCCGTTGAGGCCTTTCTTAAAGCTAATAACTATCCCGGTCATAAATATGATCGTCAGCCATGGGCAGACGAGATCGCCAGACTTATTGCTGCCGAAAATGTCATTGGGCTGGTTCAGGGGCGTATGGAATTCGGTCCGCGCGCGCTGGGCGGGCGCTCTATTATCGGTGATGCCCGATCACAGAAAATGCAGTCGGTCATGAATCTTAAGATCAAATACCGCGAATCGTTCAGGCCATTTGCACCGGCCTGTCTGGTGGAGCGAGTGAGCGACTATTTCGAGTTGGACCGGCCTTCCCCTTATATGTTGCTGGTGGCGCAGGTGCAAAAAGCGCGCTGTAAGGGACTGGAGGATGTGGGGCGTTTATCGATTCGTGATCGCATTAACCAGGTGCGTTCTGATATTCCGGCAATCACTCACGTGGATTACTCTGCTCGAGTTCAGACCGTTTCACCCGAAAGTAATGCCGGGTATTATGACATTATCAAGGCCTTCGACAAACTGACTGGATATGGGGTAATCATCAATACCTCGTTTAATGTCAGAGGCGAGCCGATTGTGTCGACACCTGAAGACGCTTATCGCTGCTTCATGCGGACAGAAATGGATTATCTGGTATTAGGCTCGTATATTTTGTCGAAGAAAGAACAACCGCCTTGGCAGGACAAAGCCAACTGGCGAACGGAATATGCTCTAGACTAAGGGATACGTTATGCGCTTTTTTAAACATCTGGGACGGCTGCTTAAAGAATTCGGGAGTTTTGCCTGGCACAATAAGGCTTGGTGGATTATCCCGGTAGTTCTTGTGTTACTTCTGCTCGGGATTTTTATTGTCGCCGGCCAGGCGGTCGCCCCGTTCATCTACACTCTGTTCTAATCTTATGACCGTTTAATCAGCCCCGCATCCAGCTGAATCAGGTAACGTTTACGGTACCAGACAAAACCGAACAGGTCAAAAATCGTTCGGGGTAATCGTTTCATGTTGGTGTATTTTGACGTTCCCATGGTGCGAGCGCGGTGATCTACGGCGACTTCCTTAATTTGACGGCCATTCAGTTTGAAATAGGCGGGCATGAACCGGTGCACGCCCTCCACATGAGGAAGGTCGGGAACACAGACTTTACGAAAGACCTTGAGGCTGCACCCCGTATCACGAATCCCATCATGGGTTGCCCAATTTCGGACGCGGTTGGCAAGGCGTGAGCCTACCCGGCGTGCCCAGGCATCCTTTCGTTTGGCACGGAACCCGCAGACGGCATCGAAATCCTGGAGTTCCTCCAGCATGCGGGGAATATCGGCGGGATTGTTTTGCAGATCTCCGTCAATCGTGACCAATATATCACCCGCAGCCATTTGAAGCCCAACCAGCATAGCATGGCTCTGACCTCGGTTCTGATCATAATGAAGCCCGCGAACCGTATAAAATTGAGTTTGCGCCTCTAATATCCGGGCCCAAGTTTGATCGCGACTACCATCATCAACCAGCAAAACTTCGAGATCGGGAATGGACGTGTGGAGTTTGTGGAGTTCTCCCGAAAGAGGTAACACATTGTCCTGTTCATTGAAGACCGGAGCTACAATTGAAACTTTCATAATTATTAATACTCCTGTGCAGGTATGTACTGGTCAGAAAATGTGAGATCCAAATTCACTAATCGGCGGCCCCGTTCCTCGGAGGCGCGCAACGCACTTGCGAGGGTTATCAATTTATGCTCCGCTTTCTGCCTCAGGTCTGGTAGTTTTTGATCCATGTCCTCCCAGCCAACTTTAACGCGCTCACCTGCTGTCAGACACATTTCAAGATGGTCTTTGAACCCCACTTCAATGGAGGTAATTTTGACCTGCTCACCCAATTTCGACCTGTTACAAATATCCACAAGCTCAATCGCGTTCATTGCAGACTGGTCGACTTTCCCTCCAGGTTTAAGATTCGTATCGGCATATCCAATAATGACAGGATAGTCCCGTCCACCTGCCCTGAGGTTGAAAACACAACCTTCACGATCCACCGCCAGGGAGCCCCAGCGTCCCAGCCTGGCAATGGGGATTCGCTCAACAACTTCAATGCTCAAGGTATGAGGCAGATGGCGCTGAAGTTTAACCGATTTGGCTATGGGGGCCTTGCGCAGGAAATCGGAGCGCAGGGAATAGAGGTTTGAGGAAAACATGTTGGAGCCTTCGCCAATGTTCATATATTCCCGAACATGAGCTGAGGTAATGGTGGCACCCTCAACCCGAATTTCGAGTTTTTGAATGGTGTAATTCGGGTTCTCCCAAAATAACATCGCACTGAGTTTCCACGTCAACAAGGCCCCAAGGCCAATCGCAAGAAGGCCCACCAGCGGGATCCAGACTATTTTAGGAAGAGGTGGTTGTTTTTCACTCAACCGTTGGTCGCGCCGGGTATTAATCTTGGAGGATTCCCCTCGCTGACTTTTATCTGAATCCCCAGATTTACTTTTATTAAACCACATATCATCCTCCTGCTGGCGGTAGAACCGCTGTTTCCAGAGTTGCCATCTCCATTATTTGCCAGCATAGCTCGTGAAATTCAATCCCTGCAGCCTGCGCCGCTTCGGGGAGCAGGCTGGTCTCCGTAAATCCCGGAATGTTATTCAGTTCCAACACAAACAATTCGCCGGATTCCGTGAGCCTGAAGTCCACCCGCCCCAGTCCCCGGCATCCGAGTGCTTTAAATGTCTGGAGTGCGATGTCTCTGACCCTATTGGCCAGATCTTTATCAAGCGGGGCAGGGCAGAGATGCCGGGATTGTCCCTTGCTGTACTTGGCATCGAAATCGTACCACCCGTCCGGCGCCAAGATTTCGACTGCAGGTAGGGCCGTCTCGCCTACCACTCCCACCGTCAGTTCACGCCCCGGTATAAACGCTTCAACTATGATTTCGCCATCATACCGGAGTGACTCACGAAAGGCCTTTTTCCATTCTTCGGGACGGCTTACCTTAAAGATTCCGATGGTCGAACCCTGACAAGGAGGCTTAACCACAACAGGCAAGGGCAGGGTGAAATATCCACCAGCCCCTAACGTCTCGTAGGGGGCTGTCGGAATGCCTGCCTGGACAAAAACCTCCTTGCTCAACCTTTTATCAAAAGCCATCCGGCTGGCTCTTGGGCCGGAGCCGGTGTAAGGAATTTTTTGAGCCTCCAGCAGCGCTTGAATCTGGCCATCCTCACCAAACTCGCCATGAAGGGCAATAAAAACAGCATCGACAGGTTCCGGCAGAGTGAGAGAACGTTCTGTAATATCCACCTCAATCACCTCGTATCCCGCCGCCCGCAAGCCTATGGCTACCGCGGCGCCTGACTTCAGTGAAATACTACGCTCAGATGATGGACCGCCTTTGAGTACGGCTACCTTTTTGAATTTTCGGGGATTTGCTTTCACTTTTATCCTGATCTATATATAGAGTTTGAGAACGGCTTCGCCGGTATCCCAGCGCTTCAAACGATTGATATCCATGGTTAATTGCGCCTGCTGCGCAGAAAGGTCATCACGGGCCAGTTCCTCCGTGACCGACTGAAGTTGTTGTTCCACCTGAATACGGCGTTTCTGAAGTTCGTTACGCCACATTCCCAGAATCAGACCTTCGACAGCCTGCCGGTCATTTCCTTCCAGGCCTGCCTTGTGCGGTGCACTAAGAACCTGGGCGGCAAAAGTTGACAGGTTGCGCTCCGCATCATCACGTTCGGTAAGCAATTGCATGACATCGACCCCTTCACGTGAACTGTCGCGCAGTACCTCAAGAAAAGCACGACAGGTCGGATCCGTGATCATGGTGAAGGGCAGGAAAAGTTCCATGATGGTGACTAGATCTGGATTTGTTCCCAGATGCTCGGCCAGAAGCACTTCGTTGAGCGGACGTTCGATTTTATCCGGCTTAATACTGGTATCGGCAACCGGAGGAGGCGCATTTCTCCGGAGATGTCGCAGTTCGACATGCAGGGCGTCTGTCGAAACCCCCAAACGCCGTGCAACTGTCTGAACCAGAACATCCCGCTGGATGGCATTGGGACTCTGACTGATGGTGGCCAGGGCTGCCTTACTCACCTTCATCATTCCGACTTCCGTCCGAATATCTTCCTGACTCAATAGTAGATTGAGTTGGAAATCAATCGCGGGTACAGCTTGGGACAAAGCTTTTGCAAAGGCCGGAGCCCCTTGTTTTAAAATGACAGAGTCAGGATCTTCACCTTGTGGCAGGCTGGCGACGCGTACGGCAAGGCCCATTTGCATGAAAACCAAGGATGTTTTAAGCGCGGCGTTTCGACCCGCTTCATCAGAATCAAAGACCAGAACCACACCATCCGCATAACGTTTCAAGATGCGCGCATGATCCTCGGTGAAGGCAGTGCCTTGTGCTGCCACCGCGGTTTTGAACCCCGCCTGATGACAGCGGATGACGTCGATCTGGCCTTCACAAATAATGGCTTCACGGGTTTCAACGATTTCCCGGCGAGCCCGGTCAAGCGCATATAGAATATGGCTTTTCCGGAATAGAGGCGTTTCCGGGCTGTTGACGTATTTTGCGGCTTTCGGATCCTGTAACAGAGTTCGTCCGCTAAAGGCCACGATCCGTCCTTGTTCGTTACGAATAGGGAACATGATCCGACTGCGAAAACGGTCATAATAAGGATTGGCACCACGATCCTCTTCACGCCTGATAAGAAGACCGGCGAGATCAAGCATTTGAAGTGGATGCCCCTTCTTCAACGCCCACTGAAGTAGAAAGTCCCAAGACTCGGGAGCGTACCCGATCATGAAGTCTTCAATGACTTCCGTGGTGATTTGCCGCTTATGGAGATATTCGCGCGCAATCTGGGCATCAGGGCTTTGCAGAAGTTGTCGATGGAAAAGAGCGGCCGCCTCTTCATGGATGGTTAGGAGGATTTCCTTATCGGCGTAAGGTTCGGATCCCTTTTTAAACTGGAGAGGGATTCCCGCTTTTTCGGCCAGGATTTTGATGGCGCCTATGAAGTCGACATGTTCATAGAGCATTACGAATTTGAAAACATCGCCTCCTGCACCACAACCAAAACAGTGAAAGATCTGGCGTTGGCGATTGACGTTGAACGAGGGGGTTTTCTCCTTATGGAAGGGGCAGAGCGCCTTGATGATCGTGCCCTTCTGAGGCAAGGTGATATAGGCGTCAATGACGTCCACAATATCGCAACGGAAACGGATATCGTCCAAAACAGATTTTGAGATGAGGCCAGCCATGAGCGAGGTTATTCTTCCCATTTCTCGCGTTTACCAGCGCGTTCTTTACGAGCATTTTCAATGATGCCCTCACCCTTTTCCACACGCGATGAGAGCCGGTGGATGAGTTGAGTCTCAGCGCCAAGCACTTCCCTGGAAATCCAGGAACGTTGGCCTACCGCAGCGGGACATTGATCTGCAGGAAGATAATTAAACGCCATGAACACAAGCAGGACTATCCCTGCAGAAGTGAGCCCCCCCGCCATGGCGCCTCCAAGTCGGTCAATCCAGGTGGTAAAAGTGATTTTGAGAAGGTAGCGAAGGAGGGCGTAGAGAAGCATGACGGCAAGAATGGGCGCAACCACAAGCATGAGGAAGGCGGCTAAGCGGGCCAGTTCTGCCGGTATGGAAAACTGGTAAACCAGCCAATCACGCAAGGGTGTGAACCCATTTACCAAAGCTGCGGCAACCGAGAGTCCGGAGAGTACCAATGCCATCTGCCCCGAGAGTCCTTGCCGGAATCCCGCAATGATCCCAATCAAGATGACCATGATACCTACAATGTCGGCAATTGTAAAACCCGAATTATGCATGGAATACGCCTCCCCAGTTAAAAGTATTTGACTCGGCTACGATTATCCCGGGCGTCGGAGTTCTCCTTTTGAGAAGTCCTTGCTGGTGGGGGAAGCGTGGCAGGCTTGCGTATTTTTTCAGTCATTGCCATCCGGGCAATAACGGTATGAGAATCATTTTTTTCGAGCGCAAGATAACGCTGGAAATACTTTTTACCCTCGCTCTGATTTTTCAGCCAGTCACGGTTGATAACGCCCAGATTAAATAAGGCGGGCGCGTAAGCAGGGGTGTCAGAGATGATTTTGAGCAGACGGTCACGGGCAACAATGGCCCCCGTGGTATTCAAATCGACAACGGCCAGTGCGGTTTGGACACTCGGAGAGCGTGGGGAACGCTTAAGTGCCTCTGTAAGAAGCACTGTCGCTTCAGGCCAGCGGTTATTATCCATCTGAATACTGGCAGCATATTCCAATGGACTGGGATCATTGGAGGCCATTTCTGCCACCTGCATGAAGCCGGCCAAAGCATTGTCCTGTTGCCCCAGTTTAAGCTGAACAATGTATAGATTCATAAGCGCATTGATGTTGTCAGGATCTTCCTGCAACGCCTGCGCGAGCAGTTTCTCGGCGTTTTGAAAATGACCTTGCTCAATGGCCGTAATGGCAGAAGATACAGGCTCGCGCCCGCATCCGGTCAAAAGCAATGCTCCAAGCATGATCCAAATAATTCCGTATAAAATGTGCTTTTTCATCTCTGTGTTTTTCGTTCTGTGAACTATACCACGCCCTTACGGGATGGCAATTCTTGAAACTCAACTGCAGAGGGCCAGAAGCACCCCGGCAACCACCGCTGAACCAATGACGCCGGCAACATTAGGGCCCATGGCGTGCATCAGCAGGAAGTTGTGGGGATTGGCTTCAAGTCCCAGCTTATTTGATACCCGGGCGGCCATGGGGACGGCCGAGACGCCCGCCGAACCAATAAGTGGGTTGATTTTGTCCTTACTGAATACATTCATCAGTTTGGCCAGAAGCACTCCCCCCGCCGTTCCCACGCAAAAGGCGAGCAGTCCCAGCGTAAGAACTCCGAGTGTTTCAACCGTCAAAAACTTGGCTGCGGCCAGCTTAGACCCCACGGCAAGCCCCAACATAATCGTAATGATATTGATCAAGGCATTCTGAGCGGTATCAGATAACCGGTTTACCACCCCGCATTCCTTGATCAGGTTTCCGAACATCAACATGCCGATGAGTGGAGTGGCTGAGGGGAGAAGAAGAATACATAGGAGTAGCGTCATGATGGGAAAAACAATCCGTTCAGCTTGTGAGACATGTCGCAATTGTTTCATTTCGATGGCGCGTTCCCGTGGAGTCGTCAATAATCGCATGATGGGTGGCTGAATGATCGGAATCAGTGCCATATAGGAATAGGCCGCCACAGCAATGGCCCCCAGCAGATTGGGTGAAAGTCTGGATGTAAGGAAAATAGCGGTAGGGCCGTCGGCGCCACCGATAATGCCGATCGAGGCCGCATCCTGAAGACTGAAATCAATCAGACCTCCGAAAAATCGCGTCAGCGCCAAAGCCCCGATAAGGGCAAAGAAAATTCCGAATTGTGCCGCTCCGCCGAGAAGGGCTGTCTTAGGGTTCGCCAGAAGAGGGCCAAAATCTGTCATGGCCCCAACTCCCATAAAAATCAACAGCGGGAAAATGCCGGTCTGAATTCCACCTACATAAAAATAATAAAGGAGACCGCCTGGCTGTCCTGCAAGTCCAACCTCTGCCATGCCCGCGATGGGGATATTGGCCAGGATAGCCCCAAAGCCGATGGGGAGAAGTAACAGCGGTTCAAACTGTTTTGCTATGGCCAGATAGATCAGTCCGAGCCCCACGAGGATCATGACTGCCTGTCCGGCGCCTTCAGGGATGATCGTGCGTCGCGGGGCATTGTCAGTGATCTCAGCGGCAGTCGCCTGGAGACGGGCTGCCAGTACTTCAGCCTCTTTCTCAGATAGGGTTTTGGGGTAAATAAACCGATAAATGCCCGTTTCGAGCCACAGCTTTTTAAATCCGCCACTGATGGACATCGCTTGAGAGCGGTGTGACTCGACTTGCGCCGGACCGGATGGAGTGTTGGCTAATGAAAGGTCCGCCATACTTAGAAGAATAACCGTCGAAAGTATTGAAATAATAAAATTTTTCATAACGGAGCAAGTTTGTGACATGTTAATTGGTGGATGCGATGAGCTGGCCCGTCTTGACCTGCTGTCCTGCCGTGATGGCAACTAAAGATATAATTCCAGTTACCGGCGACCTAACCTCAATTTCCATTTTCATGGCTTCAAGAATACAGACCACTTGACCGGCTTGAATGGGATCGCCTTCAGATACTAGGAGTTTGACGACTTTGGCGTTCATAGGAGCTTTGATGGCCGTTGTGTCTATTGACTCATGGGGTATCGCACCGTTAGCGGCATCCAGCCCTTCGGCCACATTGACCTCATAACTTTTTCCGTTAATCACCGCAGAGTTCTCATTCATTTGAACTGCATATTTTTTGCCATTTATGCTGACTGTATAGCTGGCAGGGATAGGGGTGTGCGG
>JBAWZF010000017.1 GCA_037143175.1 bacterium | reverse complement strand
CTGGGCCGAGGGGGCAGAACCCGGTCGGCCCCTCCCCAGTGTCTGAATCGCAGAAATGACCCAGCCCTTCTTGACACCAACAAGAACTCGGATTAATGTCCCTTTAGAGGTTAGGTTATGGCACAAAAAGATACAGTTGAATTAATTTGCAACGTCGGGGAATTAACCAGTCTGTTCGAAAGTCAGGCCGGTCTAACGGGCTTTTTGCAAAAAGTCGTCAGCCTTGTCGCTTACCACATGAAAGCGGCGGCCTGTTCCGTTTATCTTTATGATGAAGACAGCCAGGAACTCATCCTCACGGCCAACCAGGGGCTCAATCCCGAGTTTGTTGGCAAACTTCGCGTTAAATTAGGCGAGGGAATCACCGGCATGGCCATGAAGGAATTACGCGCCATCCGGGAAGGCCGGGTCGCACAGAATCCTAACTATAAATACATCCCCAATCTTCACGAGGATCAATACCAAGCTTTTCTGGCGGTTCCCATTCTCCATGGAAACCGGAAAGTCGGCGTGCTCGTTGTTCAGGATCCGCAGCCTAATTACTTCACGGACAATGACGTCAAGGCCTTCCGGGCCATTGCCGCCCAGCTCGCCAGCACCATCGAAAACGCCAAGATGCTCATGAGTCTTCATGATCAGAATAAAGGCGTAAAGCCCAGTCCGGAAACACCGCGAATCCTGGCTGGCACCCCGCGTTTTGTGCGAGGTGTCTCCGCTTGCGAAGGTATTGCCATCGGGCACGCCCTTAAATTATCCGGTATCGATCACGAATGGGAACCTGCTCCAAACGAATCCTCAGGCCCTTTTACCGAGGAAGATTTTCTCCGGGCAATCCGCCAAACAGAGGAGCAGCTGGCCCAATTACAACGTCAACTCAGTGAGCGCATGGCGGACATCGCATCCTTGATTTTCGATGCTCACATCCTGATCCTGAAAGATGAAGAGTTTTCGGGCGTCATGCTGAAGAATATTCGTAAAGGGACAGCCCCTGAACAGGCCATTCGGGAAGTGGTCGAAAATTACCTGAGACTCTTTGAAAAAAGCACCAGTCTCTCGCTCCAGGAAAAAGTTCATGATGTCAGGGATGTCAGTATACGCCTGATGTCCAATCTACGAATGCGCACATCCGACCCTGTGGATTATCGTGGCAAAATTGCACTGGCTGTAAATTTACTGCCCTCCGATCTACTGAAGCTCTCCGCGCAGCGCGCCGAAGGAATCATCCTGATTGGTGGCGGAGTCACCACGCACGTTTCCGTCCTGGCTCGTACTCTGCGAATCCCCATGGTGATTCTTAAAGAGCCCCCCCTGGCGGAATCCGAGCGCGGAGCCGACACCACGATTATCCTAGACGCGGATCAGGGTAATATCATGATCAACCCTTCGATGGATATCCTCGCCCATTATCATGCCTTATTGGAAAGCCGCAAGGATACCTCGCTGGAATTACCCACGCATGCCACAACTTCGACGAAAGACGGTCGCCGCATCCGCCTGATGGCCAACATCAATTTACTGAGTGAACTTCCCACAGCCCAGCGTATGAAGGCGGAAGGTATTGGCCTCTACCGGAGCGAATTCCCGTTTATTATCCGGAATGACGTTCCCACGGAAGAAGAACAATACAGGGTCTATCAGCGAATCATTGAATCCATGCCAGAGCAGGAGGTCATCCTCCGTACCCTCGATGTCGGGGGCGACAAATTACTGACCTACTATTCCGGAAACGTAGAAGCCAACCCGGCGCTGGGTCTGCGCGCCATCCGTTTTTCCCTAAGAAACAAGGACATGTTCATGCAACAGTTGCGCGCCATGCTTCACGCCGGCGCCGACCGGTCTTTAAATATCATGTTTCCGCTGATTGCCTCGCTTGACGATTTCCGGAATGCCCGCGACATTACGGAAGAATGTATGCAGCTTTTAAAAGCTGAACACATTCCCTGTAACGATAACCCGCGACTTGGGGTTATGATTGAACTCCCTGCGGCAGTTGAGCTTGCCAGCGATCTTGCCAGGGAAGCTGACTTCCTCTGCATTGGCAGCAATGATCTGATCCAATACACCCTCGCCGTGGATCGCACGAACGAGCGCATTGCGGATCTTTATGTCTCTCATCACCCTGCCGTGCTTCGATCCATCATGCGTGTCATCAATGGGGCCCTTGCCCACGGCAAACCGGTCTCACTATGCGGAGATATGGCTACTGATCAAAATGTCCTGCCCATCTTAATCGGGCTAGGTCTCAGAACCTTCAGCATGGATCCACGGCGGATTCCGAAAGTGCAAGCCTTCATCAACAACCTCTGCTTTACAGAAACTTGCCAACTGGCTGATGAAGTCATGGAAATGGGAAGTATCAAAGCCGTTACGGAACGGCTCGGTCTCAATAAAAACGTCTCCACTTCCCCGATAGTAGAAGATCTTCAGGTGGCCTTACATCCCAAGCCTATAGCCTCTTGACACAGCACATATTCCCCTATTATGTTTTACAAAGCTACATGACCTATCAATGTTCTATACAACCAAGGAGATAATATAATGAAGCGATCAATCTTTGCGTGGACATCCATTCTGGCCGTTGCAATATCAAGTTGCGCTTTCGCCGGCGATGACGCCAAGGGGGGCTTGCGTTACTCCATTACCGTGAGTAAATTTGACAATAAAGCAGGCTGGTCCGGCCAGTGGGATATCGGGGATGCCTGGGGTGCGGTCATGACGGATGCCCTTCAGGGTTCAGGCAGATTTATTGTGCTGGGCGAGAAGGATATGCGTGGCGAAGCCTTACAGGAACAGGATCTGGCGGCATCCGGGCGCATGGCTGGTGGGAAAAAAGCCCCGAAAACCGGCCAAATGACCCCGGCCCAATTACTTGTCAAAGGGGACATCACCCATGTCCAGAGCTCCACTTCCGGCGGGGACGGTGGTCTAAGTTTTAAAGGGATCCGGTTGGGTGGTTCCGCGGATACCGCTGAAATCAACGTCACAATTTACGTCGTGGATTCGCAGACTGGCCAAGTGAAAGCCTCTACCAAAGTGGTTGGTAAAGCGGGCCGCAAGGGACTGGGAATCGGGTATTCCGGATCTGCATTAGGCGGTTTAGGAGGGGGATTTGATGGCTTCAAAAAGGATAATGTAGGCAAAGCTTGCGAGGATGCCGTTGGCCAGGCTGTTACATTTCTTATTAAACAACTTGAAACAATCCCCTGGGAAGGCTCAGTGGTTTCTGCCAATAATGGTAAGATCATCATTAACCGTGGTTCCCGCGAGGGAGTATCGGCTGACCAAAAATTCATCGTTGGTAAACTTGAAGTAACCACCGATCCCGATAGCGGCGAAGTTCTGGACAGTTCCGTCACCAAAGTGGGCATGATCAAGGCTAAAACCGTAAAAGAAAAGATCTCGATCTGTGAAGCGACCGAAGGGGGCGACAAGATTGAGGCGAAAATGTCCGTACAGCCCGAGGAGTAAACCGGTTATCGGTTAGTCGTTATTGGTTATGGGTTGCAGGATCATTTATACCTTTACCCATAACCTTTAACTGATTAATAAATAACTTTTCTTCTCAATGCGGGTGACGATGCTTCAGGCTATGGGGCTTTTCAAGCCCATGCCTGAGCATCAGGGACTCATCCCCCAGGATTTCGATTGTAGGCCCCGCCACAACCACCTTGCCCTCACTCAGCACGATCACACGTGGACAAATCGCCACAACCATCTCCAAATCGTGGGTTGCAATCAGCCTTGTATGCTCAAAAGTGCTCAGTAATTCCATCAGGCGTCGCCTCCCTCGGGAGTCGAGATTCGAAGACGGCTCGTCCATAACCAACACATCTGGCAAACAGGCCAGCGCCGTGGCAATCGCCACGCCCCGCTTCTCACCCGCCGACAATTTGTAAGGGGGCCGTTCCCGCAGATGCCCCATCCCGACCCGCTCCAACGCATCCATGGCGCGATTTCCGGATTCCTCTGGAGATAGACCCATGTTGAGTGGGCCAAACGCAACATCCTCAAATACTGTCGGCATGAATAACTGATCATCGGGATCCTGAAATACCATTCCAACAGATCGACGAATGATCTTTGCCGTCTCCCGAGTCAGAGTCACATCGCCCACCCGAACCTCTCCGGATGTGGGTCTCAGATAGCCATTCAGATGCTGTAAAAGGGTGGATTTCCCCGCACCATTGCCCCCAATGACGGCCACACATTCGCCTTGTGCAATAGTGAAGGAAACCCCTTTGAGCGCCGCTGTTCCGTCGGGATAGGTGAACACCACATCCTTGATTTCCACCGAATTGCGACTCATCCTGCTCCTCCCGTGATCCAATATCCCAACAACACCGGTAAATTCCAGGCTCTTGCACTCAGAAAGAATGCCAGCCATCCCAGGACAAAACCCGTTTCCTGCCAACCCCATCGCGCCTGCTGCAAGACGCAAATTTCACCTTCAAAACCTCGGGCAGCCATGGCCCGATAGATCCGCTGGGCCCGATCCATTGCCCGTAATAATAGCTGCCCCACTAAAATCCCATACATCCTCAACCCCAGTGACCGTGAATCAGCAGAACGCATCTCCACGCCTCTCGCCATCCGACCTCCCTCATCACCAATAACAAAGAAATATCTATACAGGAACAATACTTGTACCCCAAACACCTGCGGCATCCCCATCCGCGCGCCCGCTGCACACAGGCGATGTACTCCGGTACACGCGAGCAAAATAATGGCGGCACTCACCGTCAGGGTAAACCGGAGCATTATGGAAGCAAAGGATAACCAGCCCCCCGTCAAAGGGTATGTGCCAACCATCCCTTCAATATGGTGATCCAGCCAGGGATTGAATATTCCCACAAACAGCGCAAACGGAGCGGCGACAGCCATCTTTCTGAGTATCGACTTGCCAGAAAGGTTACTCATCACCACCAGAATAACAGGATAGAGCAACAGCGGTATCAGGGCAGCAACCTCGTACCGGGAATAGGACATCACCACCAGAATAAACAGCAAGGTAGTTAAAAGCTGGGCGCGGGCATCAAGCCGATGTACAGGTGAATCCATTCGCCCTAATTCGTCCATCCGGGCGATTTCCGTATAACGCTTTAATTCCACTGGTAACTTCCTATGATGATGGATGACATAAAACACCAACTTTAGGCGGTTTGCCGATAGAAAGAAATCAGGGAATTAGAAGGAGTAGCCTGGATACAAAAAAAGTCAACGAGGAAGTGGCGGGATGCTCAGGCTATTGCTTGCGGAGGAACAGCTGCGAGACATCTGCCAGAGGGGGGTCCGGCATCATTGAAGATACTCACCACTTCTCCCGTTGACTGAGAAGATAGTTACATAACTTCAATATCCCCGCAATTGGCAAAACCCTGATTCGGCATCAGGGTTTTGCTGATACCCCCGAAACTCGATTTTATACAAAACGGGCGGGCTGCCCCGTGGCCGCAAGCACTGCATGCCACCACCCGCTAGCAGGATCCAAACATTTTTTCTCCGCAACACTCGCCTCAACCGGCACATGTATGAACGTATCATGCAGATAACCAATCACGAGGCCGGTCTTTCCGGACATCGCTGCATGAACCGCGTTACGCGCATAGAGATCACAAAGAATCGAATCCTCTGGATTCGCTGGCTGGCTCCGGATCACGTAGCTGGGATCGAAATACCGGAATACCAGTGGCACGCCTTCTTTTTTGAAATAGGTTTCAATCTGATCCTTGAGGAAGACTCCAATATCACCCAACTTCACATTACCGGAGGCATCTTTGCCGCTCCCATTTCGGGAGAGCAGATCCTGTCCAGCCCCTTCGGCTACCACAATCACCGCATGTGAACGCCTAAGAATACGCGTTTTAACCGCATCCAGAAATCCTCCCGGCCCCGCTAAGGCAAAGGGAACTTCCGGGATCAAAGTAAAATTCACATCCTGGCTGGCAATCGTAGCACCCGCAGCAATGAATCCGGCATTCCGCCCCATCACCTTGACCAGACTGATGCCATTAAACACACTGCGCGCCTCCTGATGAGCACAGTCAAGAATCTCGCGAACCTCCTCAACGGCCGTCAAATACCCGAAGGTCCGGGCCACATAGCCGACATCATTATCAATAGTCTTCGGAATACCCACCACCGCCAGTGGATAGCCGCGCCGCTCCGCCTCATGATGCAACGCGTTTGCCCCCCGTTGCGTGCCATCCCCACCGACACAAAACAACATATTGATTCCACGCTTCATCAGATTCTCAATGGCAATGGCAGGATCAACGGGTCCACGGGAAGTCCCCAGCACGGTACCACCCCGGCGATGAATCGGATCCACAAACTCCGCTGTCAGCCGCATCGGCTCGCCTCCGCGTACCGGATCCAATCCCTGATATCCATAGAGGAACCCGTAAATTTCCTGCACTCCATAGGCATGACTCAATTCGTAATATATAGAACGAATCACATTGTTGAGGCCGGGACATAATCCCCCGCAGGTGACAATACCGGCCTTGACCTCGCTTTTATGAAAAAACAGTCGCTCCCGGGGACCAGCTATTTCAAAGGTGATTTCCTCCGGTACAGGCGCCCCGGGCTGTTGCAAAATGCGATATGGAATCCGGATCTTCTCGTTTACCGTCCTCTGCAAAGGCGACGGAATTCGCGCCTCACCCAATGAATCAATTGTCATTTCCATCGATCAACTCCTCCTCACGTTCGGACTCACTGCCACGTTCCAATTTCAACATTCCCATCAAACTCACCGCCGCCGCCATAACGACCGGCCCCAAGATCAATCCAATAAATCCAAAGGCTACAATCCCGCCCAAAATACTCAAAAACAACAGCAGCCCATTCATGGCCACTTTCCCATGCAATAATATCGGCCTGAGAATATTATCCATCATTCCGATCACACCAATCCCGCAAACGAGAAGGATCACGCTCTGCACCCACTCCCCTTCAATCATAAGCAGGATCACCGCCGGCCCCCAAATCAGGGAGGTTCCAACCACAGGAATCATGGCGCAAAAGGCCATACACACTCCCCAAAATATCGCAGCTTTAAGCCCAAGGATCGCAAATATGAGCGCGCCCAAACAACCTTGCGCAAAGGCAATCAACAAAGTGGCCGTAAGCCCGGAATAGATCAAGTCCCGCGTCTGCTTTATCAAACGTGACTGTTGCTCAGTGCTGAAAGGGAGAAAGTTGCGAATAAAGGCTGAAGCCAGATCACCGTCCCGCAAAAAGAAAAATAGTGCCAAAAATGTGATGCCGGTCTTAAACAGCATCGTGGCCACATTCTGAACTATTCCAGCCGCCTGGCCCGCAAGCACAGACGTCAAGGCACCAGCCCCATCTGTAATTCGAGTCCGCAATTCCTCCATCGGAGGAAGGGGTGCCTGAGCACTCACCCGCGCCCAAAGCAACCTGATCTTTTCCACATTTTCCACCCGCATCAGGGCCGCATGCGTATCCATCACCACCTGCGAGGCCTGCGTGACAAGGGAATAGCCAAGCCACAATGCAGGCACCATAATCAGAATTATGGCCATCAGGGTTACGGCGAATGCAGCCCGATTTTTGCCCATACGCACCACGAACTTATTACGTAACGGCCACAAACAAAGAGCCAGTATGCCCGCCCATGCCAGGGGCGTCAGAAAGGGCCGCAAAATTTGAAATGCAAAGAATGCCAGCGCCAAAACATATGCATAAAACAGCAGTAAAGATAGCCGCTTAGCTTCCGTTGTGATCATATTTCACCTATTCCATTCTCGTTAACGTAATGGCCTGAATGCTCATTCCCGCTTTCCGATTGTAATCAAATTCAAAACGCAAGGGCCGCGGAACATCCAGGCAATAATCCAAGGTGACGGCGGTTCCCGCCGTCACCGAACTCGAAACCCGCCCCTGCCCATCTGATCTCATGACCGTCCATGTCCCCACCACCGTTCCTGCCTCGGCGGCAACCTCATACTCCAAAGATATGCTATAATGTCCCGGCAGAACAGGAACAATGGGCGCGTAAAAGGCAACCCCCGCCTGCACCCGCTCCTGATCAAGACAAACCCCCCCACCGCCAGGATCAGAATAGGCTAGATGGAAACAGGCCTGCGCGGGAATCGTCATGCTCTCTCCCGGTTTCAACCACTTCCATTCTCCCCCAACAAGCGTGATCATACTGACATCCAGACTCCCCGCCATATTTGTAAATGTCGGCGCCAGAAAGGTCTGTTGGCCGGGTGGCAGTACTGGCACGGGGATTTCTGCCCAGGTCCACTCACCCGTAGAGGTTACCGCCACGGAAAAGGCATCACCAGTCACCCCGCTTCCGTATGATCCGGCAAGGGTTCCATTCCCCCGGACTGAAACCACGTAGCGAAGTCCTGCCAACGAATACAGCGTACGCGGATCAAGTGTAATCCGCCCATCTGGAGCAGACAGTCTCATGAATATATTGGTTTCCTCATTCACGACTACAGCCGCCCCCCCCGCCACATCACAAGCATCCCATTGCCATCCACCCAGCAAAGGCACCTCAGCAGGCGACGCATGTCTGATGCCCGCCTCACCGTGGGCGAGAATTTTGAATGCCCATACGGCCTTGTCCTTTGCCAGAAACTGGAGACGAGGATGTCGTCGCAGTTCACGGAGCGTTTGCGAGACCGGGAAAGGACTGACTTTTTGCGGGAACGCATCTTCATGCAGAATCAAATAACCTACCTTCATGGCCAGAAGCCCATCCAGAATCTCATCATTGATCACACCCATGTTGATGGCTTCAAGCCTGAGAAATACATTGGTGAAATACTGACGTGACACAGAGGGCGAGTAACCGTTGAGCATCTTCGTACGGTACAGGGTGGCGTAATATTCAGTAATGGAGTTCCAGTGCGAATCCCCAGGCCAAAGCGGAATCGCCATGGCCCGATTCTCTCGACCACATTTCGCCGCATCCTCGGCCACCGCCCGGTAACCGCCCTGCTCATAATCGAGCAGACAGATGGAGGGATCCAACCGGCGTCCATAATCCATAAGCAAGCCAGTCACAATAACCGCCGCAAGGAAAAACCTCCAAGCCCGCTTCTGAACCACACCATTCAATCGATCGACAGACATCGCGAGCGCAATTCCCAGAAAGGGCGTGAGAATACAAAAAATCTTGGCTGGCTGCCGGATCATCTTGTAAGGCGGAATGAACGTGCGCAAGGCCTGCCACAAACGATGCTGTGGATCAAACGGAGTATTGGGGCCCAGCGCAAGTATGGCAATTCCGGTAACAGCCACTAGCACTAATGTCAGTAGCCAAAACCTGGATTTATCGCGGAACCCGGAACGCCAGAAATCAATCGCCAGCAACACCCAGCCCAACAACAGAATCGCACCGGCAAAAATGCCGATATAAATAATGTTGTCCCGATTATCCAGCGTCGTATTAAACCACCCATTTGCCTGCAGGGCATAGCCAAGCGATTCACTGATCGTACGCCCCTTGGATTGCAACGTATCATCCAGTGATGCCTTGATGATGCTGGTTTGCAGATACGCCCCAACCATGCCGATAAGAATCGGCAAGGCGGCCCAACCCAACGGCTTCAATGTGGGAGGCGCGCTCCGTCGCGGCGACTCTTCATCGCCTACCCCAGAGACTATCGCGGCGCGGAGCGCCCCTCCCACATTGGGGAGGACACCCGACCGACTAAACGCCAAACTCATCAGGCCCCAAACCGGTGTTGCCAGAAAGACAAAAAAGAAGACATGCAGATCTACCCAGGAACAGATAAACAGCAAAATCCCGGCCAGGACTCCACCCCATACTCTGCGGTTCCGAATGGCTACATCAACACCCAGGAAAATCAGAGGAACCCAAAGCATCCCCATCCCTGTAGGACTCCCCCCCAGTAACGAAACGTAAAAATAAGGCAGAAGAATGGACGGCAAGGCCGCCACAGCCGCCGTCAAAAGGGATCGGGTAAACCGCATCAACAAAAGCCACGTTGATAGATAGATGAGCCAGACGGTCACACAAAGCATGAAGTTCCACCCCACCACGCGCCCCCCCAGCGCATACCCAGCAGAATACAAAAGTCCGAACGGGAAATAATAACTACCCGGATTGTAAAGCGCCTGATCATTCCCCTGATTGAACTCATAAACGTGATAGAAAAGCGGAGTTCCGCCAGTAAAGGAATCTGCCAGCATCCAAAGCTGATAGAGGAACTGTAGATGATCGCCGGGGATCATGTAACGCGCACCGCCCATCTCAGGACGGTTGGAGGAGGGAATCCCTGCATGGAATTCCGCGCCCAGCGGCCAGGTCACAGCGAAATACACCGCCATGGAGACCAGCATCGAAATCAGTATAAATCGGTGTGGCTTCATTCTGCCTTCTGACTTCTGAATCCTGAATCCTTCACTTTCCTCGCCATGGCCGCCATGGCCAATCGCTCCTCAGCCGTGAGAAGCCAATGCCAGCTTAATAACAGAAACACCCCGATTTCAGCCGGGTAAATGGCCAGCCGGACCCAAATCGACGGAGTCATAGCCATCACCACCATGCACAGCAGAGCCACGCCCGTAACGCTGGCGGCGCGACGGATGGCGCGCCCCGAGCCAGGCGCATACCTGTTTGCGAGAAGCGCCATGGCACCGGTTTCGAATACGCAGCGAATGAACCACGCCACTCCCGCGCCCTGCATTCCGAAATGCTTCATCAGAACCCACGCCAACCCAATCGTGAGCGGGATTTCAACAAGATGCAACTTGGCGCTGACATCTGGTCTCCCCACTCCCTGAAGCAGGGAAAACGGCACAAACGAAAGGCTGTAGACAAAGATTCCAGCCGTCAGCCAGCGCATGACCCCGGCACTCTCAGCGGAAAAAGCCGCATCCTGCCACAAGGTCAAGGCCTCTCCAGCAAAGGCAAACAGCACCAGAATTACAGGGAACGAAAAGATCAGCAAACTCTTTACCCCCTTGGCATAAAGGCTGGCAACGGCACCAGTCTCAAGCGCATGCTGGGCGGAGAAGGATGGGAATAACACCGAAACCCAGGCGCGCGGGAAAATCAATAACCGGATCACCATTTCGGCAATCGTGGCATAGAACCCGACCATGGCTACCGGTAGCAGAGCAAACATCAGCGCGCTGTTGATCTGATTCAACACCAGCATCGCAATGCTGGATACCGACATCCAGCCCCCGAGCACAAAGAGTTGCCGCACGAGCCGCCGTTGGAAGCAAACGCCGCGCCGCAAAACAGGCACATCCCACAAGCAGGCCGCAAAATAAATGGCGCATTCCACCGCTTTGCCCGCCAGCAATGCCACCACCGGCGCCAGCAAACTGTGCGACACCAGCGCGACAGCCAGGGGCCCCAGAAACGTGTAGGTCTGCATCGGCAGTCGTATGATATTAATCAGCTTGAACTTCTGATGCGCCTCAAGCACTCCCACCAGACAGGCCGCCAGCACCAGAAACGGCGTACCCAGCCCGGCCGCAAAAAGCGTATAGGCCGCATCCGTTTGTAACCCCGGGGGAATACGACTCCACTTACACACAATGGAAGGGATCAACGGAAAGAAGATCGCCATGCCAACCAGCGCAAACGCCAGCATCATGCCCATGGCCGTCCAGAAGATCGCCGGGAGCTCCTCAATTTTCCGGCTCGCAATTCGGGCAGACATCGATTGGGTCACTGCACGTCCCAGTCCCAGATCAAGTATAGACAGGTAATTGATAACCGTCAGAAGAAACATGAACGCGCCGTAGATATCCTCACCCATCCGGCCACGCAATGGCGGCAAGGCGAAGAAAGCGACGGCCATGGGCGCACAGAGGCCAAAAAGATTCCAGCCAGTGAACTTGAGCAACCGCCCCGTGGAGGGCGGGTTATGAAGTTCTTCCGCCTCACTCACCCGCGGCCGCCTTCCCGCAAATGGCACGAAACAACTTCACGTGTTCCTCGGCTATATGGGCGATGCTGAAGGTCTTCACCACTGTCTCGCGCCCCGCCCGGCCCCATTCGGCAGCCAAAGCAGGCTCATTAACCAACGCCTGCAAACCGGCTACCCAGGCGGCTTCGTTATTCGGGGGGGCCAACCGTCCATTGCGGCCATCCGTGATGATATCGCGGCATCCGCCAATATCAGAGGCCACCGTGGGAAGCCCGGTCGCCAGGGCCTCGAGCAAGGCCAGTGGCAGGGCTTCGCTCTCAGACGGAAAAACAAAGAAATCGGAGACCTGGAGATACTCCTGAACGTTACTCACACTCCCGGCAAATATCACAGCAGACTCCATTGCATGCTTCGCCACAAAGTGGCGTAACTCTTCTTCACAGGACAGAAACTGCATGGCGCCGGATCCGATCAACAGGAGCTTACAATCCGGGTGCTGCGGCGCCCAATCCTTCCAGACCCGCGTCAGAAACTCCAACCCCTTGCCTCGATTCAACTTGCCGGTGTAGGCAAACAGTCGCCCGTCCGGCAAACCCAGATTCCGCCGGAGCACACTCCTGGCCTCGGGTGACACCGGGCTGAACCGCACAACATCAATCCCATTGGGAATTGAAACAATTTTATGGGCAGATACACGACAGGACTCATACTCCTCACGGATCACACCGGCGATACTCAGAAAGGCGTCGGCTTTTTTGAGGGCCATATTCCGAAGTATGACAGGACCAATAAACATAAGCTTTAGCAAGTGATTCACCCTGCCGTCGGTCTTTTCCCAGATGAACCCGCCCGACACTTCGCCGCGGGATTCCGCTCTCAGTATGCACCCTTTACCCAGCAAGCGCGCCGCCAGCACAGCAATCAGCCCCAAGGTTCTGATGCCGCACACATAAATCACATCATACTCCCGCCGCATCCGGATCAGGCGCCAGAAACTCGACCACAACATGAGATATTTCCCCATCCGCGGATAACCGGCAGGGGGAGCCCGATGAACCGCAACGCCATCCACCGTTTCAAAGGCAGGGGAGGAGGCCACTTTATGGCCAGTCAGAACAAACACCGGAACCCCGAGCAGCTGGAATTCACCACACAACAACCGGGCGTGCGCTTCCCCCCCGCCCACTACCGGGAAATAGGAATCGGTAAACAGACAAACCCTAGGCTGAAAGGCTTCCGAAATAGATATTCTGCAGTCAGTACTCAAAATAGGCATATCCCTGAAATTCAGTGTTAATAATGGGGCTGATAGTATGACCCTAGATTGCAGGGAGCAATAGAAAATAGCGGCGGTTTTGCCCTACCTGGAAATCTATATAGATCCTCGATGTCTCCGGGTAGGGCGAGGCGTCCCTGCCGAGCCGTCGTGACAAAGGGATCCCAAGTTCGACTGGGGGTATTCAGAATCCGGTATTAACAGAGTGACAGGCTAACTGACTGCAAGGCATGATTTTTCCTTCTCTCTTTCATCATGTGATTCAATCAGGACACCTTCTTGAGCGCTCGCCAAACAAACAGGCCCACTGCAGCCTCCGTCTCTCGCTCAAAACCTCAATGGATTACACCAAACAGCAGAATGTGCCAGTGGTTGCTGAGCACCGTAAAGGCCAGGACTTGCACCCCGGAGAACCCTTCCACCTGCCTCATGCCGGTCACCCTATTCCGATTCCCATTCCCACTTTCAGAGCCGGGACGGCTCTGCATAATGGGATTATTTCGTGAAGATGGTTCGTCGCCCGCGCCCGGGCAGACAGTAGATGTGCTGGTGTTTTAACCGCATTAAGCGGTAGGGCGGATCGCCGGGACGGACTGAGCGTCTCCCGAACAGCCGATCACCGAAGGCGGTTACATAGCCGGCCTTTTCGGCGGCAATTTCCCCGGGCTTACTCGCAATGGCCCAGGGGAAACACATATGACGGACGCTATCGGTCTTCAATTGGGTGTTCAGTTGCTGGCGGGCCATCGACAGATCATCGAAAATAGCGGCATCGCGCTGCGCCACGGTTTCCTGTCGCCCCGGGAACGATTCCGCCAATTTCCGCAAACAATTCTCCCAGTCAGGCCGCGTAAAGAAGTCCGCTCCACCGTTCTCACGAACCCTTTGCACACAAGCCGCAAAGGCCGCGGGGTTATCGTAGCGGAACGCATCTGAATAGCGTGAACGCTGGGTGTAGAGCGGAGCCCCCAGATCGGCAGGAGTAAGGTATCGCTCTCCGTCGCCCGTATCGGCCAGCGGATAGAGATGGGGATGCCGCAAGAAACCGGGCGTAACAAACCCTCCAATAACGGAGTCAGAGAAGATCATGGTATGGCCCAGAGTATGGGCTTGAATATCCACAACGCCCGATCCCTGCAAAACGCGAAGCTCATTCCAGGAGGTGAAGGGCGTTACAGAGGATTCAATATCAGCCTGAGCCCCTTCCGGGCTTTCTATGGTGGGCCGCAGGGAAGCCAGCTCCGGCATGCGCGCAGGACTGACATACGTAATGGCCTGAAGTCCATGCTTCCGCAAAAGCGGAACGGCCACTGTCCAGAAACTTGCCCATGCATCGTCGAAGCAAAGTGCCACGGATTTAGGCCCTGGATGAATCCCTTTACGGACATAGGCCGCAATCGCCTCCGAGGTCACCGTACGATACCCATTGTCGACCAGGTACACTAAATAAGGCTCCAGTCCGGCAACAGTCGCTTCATGGAAATGAAAGACCGGAAGCCACCGTCCGACCGATCCGCCAAACAGAAAAGGAGGGTAACACCCCGTAACGAGGTCTAAGCCCCCGCGCCACGGTGTGTTTCTTTCACTAAATGGAATATGTCCGGTCATAACATCAATTCATCCCAGTTCCTGAAAATAGCACCCCTCGTTGACACCATCAAGCCAACGATTTAGGGCAGTGATTGCCAGGCAGATGCCTTTACTGCTAAAGTGACTTCATGAAATCGCTTGAACACATTCACACGAAAACAGGGTTTATTTGCGACATGGATGGCGTGATCTATCATGGGAACCAACTTTTACCCGGAGTCACTGAATTTGTGAACTGGCTCCAATCTGAGCAAAAAAAGTTCCTGTTTCTCACCAATAGCAGCGAGCGCTCCCCTCGCGAGCTTTGTCATAAATTGAAACGGCTCGGACTATCCGTGGGCGAAGAGCATTTCTATACCAGCGCTCTCGCCACCGCCGCCTTTCTTGCCAGCCAACATCCCAACGGCAGCGTCTATGTCATCGGCGAAAGCGGATTAACCAACGCCTTGTATGACGCAGGCTTGACCAATAATGACATCAACCCGGACTATGTAGTCGTTGGGGAATCCCATGACTATACCTACGAACGTATTTGCCGGGCCGTCAAATTGGTGCTCAAGGGCGCCAAGCTCATCGGCACCAACCCGGACCTGACGGGCCCCGTTGAAGGAGGACTGGTTCCGGCCACTGGCGCCTTGATGGCGCCCATTGAACTCGCTACCGGAAGCAAGGCTTACTATGTGGGTAAGCCTAATCCGCTAATCATGCGTAACGCTCTCAAAAAGCTCGGATGCCGCCGGGAAGAATCGGTGATCATCGGAGATCGAATGGACACCGACATCATAGCCGGCGTCGAATCGGAAATTGAGACCATTCTGGTTTTGACGGGAGTGAGTACAGAGGCAGACTTGAAGCATTTCGCCTACCGCCCGACCCATGTGCTGAAAGACCTGCAGACACTATTATAAGCCTCCTGAATATTTCTCCATAATGGCTCCGGCAACCTGTTCTCCTGTCAGAATCGTCGTGTCTACTTGACAGGGGATGGATGCATACATTTTCTTGCGCTTCTCTAAAAGTTCCAAAATGCGCTTCATCCTGTCCTTCTCCTCCAATAAGGGCCGGTTGCGATCTTTCGCGGTACGCTTGAAAATGACCTCGGGTGTGGCGGTGAGGCATACCACCAGGCCCGACCGGCCATAATCCCGAATATTGTCAGGATTAAGCACCACGCCCCCACCACAGGCAATCACCAGACCACTCCGCTGCGAGAGTTCCTGCGACAAAGTTCGCTCCATCGAACGGAAATGCGGCTCCCCGTCCTCTGCGAAAATGCGCGCGATGGGTTTCCCTGCCCGCTCTTCGAGAAGCGTGTCCATGTCCAGAAACTGCAGCCCAAGCCGCCGGGCCAGGGCTCGCCCCACAGTACTCTTGCCTGTCCCCATGAAACCCATGAGAACAATGTTTGTTTTAGGGTTATTGGTTGTTGGTTGTTGGTTATCAGAGAGCAAGACAGAGGGACTGGCGACTGGGGCGGACCAGATCAGCCGGCCATCACAGAATGTTTTGATGGCGCGGCCGATCAGCGGCCATCCGTCAAATGGGGTATTGCGCGATTTGGAAGCAAAGTCTTGAGTATTAACCACCCATTCGTTTTCAAGATCTAAAAGCACCAAATCCGCAGGTTCGCCATGAGCTAAGGACGGAATACGCCGCCCGATAATACGCGCAGGCTCTGTTGTCCAGCGGGCCACCCAATCAAGCTCGGTCATCAACCCTTTCTTTACCAACAGTGTATAGGTAACGCCCACCGCAGTTTCGAGGCCGACCACCCCAAATGGTGCCGTCCGAAATCCTTTTGCCTTGGTTTCAACGGTATGAGGCGCGTGATCGGTGGCAAAGCACGAGAGAGTGCTATCGAGCAAACCTTCAATTAATGCAGCGCGATCGGCCTCACTGCGCACGGGAGGGTTCATTTTATAGCACTCCGGCTTCGCCGCCTCCACAGAGGCATCGGTCAGCGCCAGATGGTGAGGGGTCAGCTCACCGGATACCGGAAGTCCGTCCTTCCGGGCAGCCCGGATAAGGTCCACCGACCCCGCTGCGGAGACATGCTGAATATGCATAGCACATCCAGTCGTACGGGAAAGCCGGATGTCACGCTCGACGATCACGGTTTCGGCCTCGGAAGGAATTCCCTCCAACCCGAGGGCCCGAGAGTGGATCCCCTCGTGCATCACGCCCCGTCCGGCCAATTTCGGATCCAGTGCATGATCCATAACAGGGATTTTCAGCCTGGTAGCTTCCCGCATGGCCAACTCCATCACGTCATTATTTGATACGGTACAGCCATCATCGGTAAAAGCCACCGCCCCGGCTTTTCCCAAAGCCGCAAGATCGGCCACTTCATCACCAGCCCGCCGGAGAGTAATGCAGGGAGCAGGTAACACATGGATGAGATTCGCGGCAGCCGCCCGCTTTACCAGCGCCGCCACCTGTTCAGGTGTATCAAGCGCCGGATTGGTATTGGGCATCACGACGATGGCGGTGAAACCTCCCCGGGCCGCAGCCTGGCAGCCGGTGGCCACCGTTTCCGCAGCCTCGTGTCCGGGCTCACGCAGATGCACATGAAGATCGATGAAACCGGGCACCGCCACAAGCCCTTTTGCCTCAACCATTATCGTATCTGGAGGCAGGCTGGCGGGGACTGGAGCCATGACACCATTCCGGATAAACAGGTCGCGAACCTCCTCGGTTCGGGTCGCCGGATCGAGGATCCGGGCCCCCTTAATAAAGAAAAATGTACTCATAACTTCACGTATACAATACCTCTGGCTTGACAGAAAAGGTATAAATGGTACTTTGTGCGCCTTTTGCAGAGAGGGACAACAGATGAAGATGACATATCATCCATCCAAAAAGAAACGTATACGTAAATGCGGATTCCGGAAACGGATGAAAACGGCGGATGGCCGTAAAGTTTTGGCGCGCCGCCGCCAAAAGGGCCGCGTCAAGCTTTCCGTGTAAGCTTTTCGCTTAAAAGCAGCAATGAAGATGAACGCCGTCGTCCGTTGACGAAAAGGATTTTTCCTTTTTGTTTGGCGGGCGGCGCTTTGCCTGAGTGGGCAGAGCCGGCGTTCATTTCTTCTTTGCTGTTTGTGCGCATGAGCGCATGTCGCTTGGAAATGGCTGGTTATTTATGGTGCTACCAGCAGATATAGCTCAAGGCCCGGTTCCGCAGGAACCGGATCGGCGCTTGAGGCGGCATCAACGCTTGAGATCCAACGCGGATTTTCAGGAGACTTACGCTCAAGGGAAATCCTGGGCGGCACGCACCATGGTGTTATGGCTCCACAAAGCGCCCGATGCTTCGTTGCGTCTGGGCGTGGTCTCCAGCAGCCGCGCCGTTGGAAAAGCCGTGCAGCGCAACCGCGCACGCCGTCGATTACGCGAAGCCTGGCGCCTCAACCGGCATCGCTTCCATGGCAATGTGGATGTGGTGCTGGTGGCACGCCGGAATATCCTCACCGCGAAATGGGAAGACATTAACATCGACTTGATGTGGCTGGCAAAACGGGCGGGAATATTGACATGATCGGGAAGCTGTTTATTATCCTGATCCGCGTCTATCAGCATACGCTGGCTGCGGTGCTGGGGGGACAGTGCCGATTCCATCCTTCCTGCTCGGAATACGGAATCGAAGCAATCCGGACACATGGCGCGTGGCGCGGGTTTGGATTGGGACTTAAACGGGTATTAAAATGTCATCCATGGCATCCGGGCGGCTTAGATCCGGTACCAGGCTCTGACACTAGAGGTAAATCGATATGAAAAAGTTTTTAACTAAAGATACATTGATTTTGGTGGGGCTCTTTATATTGATGCTGGCTTGGGGGCCGGTTTATCAAAAGCTATTCCCCGCCCCGCCCACAAAATTAATCACTGCCCCTGTTTCAGGATCCACGCAGTCAGTTAATGGCGTGTCCACCCCTATAGCCGCCCCAGCCATAACTGGCAACGCTACCGAAGTCACGCCTTCAACCCCCCCCGCACTCGTCGAAGCGGAGATTCGACAGGGGATATCCACACCCCGCGAACCCGAAACGTTTGTTGAGCTGACAAACGGGTTGATCCGGATGACCCTCTCTTCCTACGGAGCTTGTGTCAAAAACGTCGAATTACCGGCCTTTGCGATCAGCAAAGACAACAAATCGCCAGTTATCCTGGATTTCGAAAAGACACCCGCCCTGACCTACCACGGGCTTACTGGTCTGGACGAAACCTGTGACTTTACAGTCACCGTGCTTTCCAATGGCTCAGCCGCACGCCTGGAGGCCACCACGCCCGCCGGAATGCGACTGACTCGATTCATCCAACTCGGGGCCCGTTATGAGGTCAAGGTGACGGATGAGTTTGCAAACGCCAGTCGCGAAGCGCTCAGCCTTCCCGCGCACAGCCTGTCCATGGGCGGTATGGGCATGTTACCCGGCGAAACCAAAATGACAGGTATGAATTTCCTGGGAATTGACACCCTTTACTCCACCCCGGGGGACAACGTTCGCCATTGGTCTAGCAAGGCCTGGTTTTCCGATGAGCTGACGCTGGTGGACTACTTTGAGGAAGCTCCACGTCGGGGCAAGGGTTGCGTGGGTCGTCCTGCCATGTCCAAAATGCTACCCCTCTCCATTCGTGAGCACATCACCAGCGATATGACCTGGGTGGCGGTGAAAAATAAATTCTTTGTTCAAATCCTCCACCCCAAAGAGGGCTCTATTGGCTGTGATCTGATTGTGGAACGTGAGAAAGGAAAATTTGAGACTCCCGACAATCCGAGCACTTGGGAAGGCGCGGCCATACCATGCCAGGTTTCATCCGCCGTGCATTTTGCGGGGAGGCCTCTCGCCGGCGGCGAAAGTTTTAACCGGGGATACAGTTATTATGTCGGACCCAAAGAGATCTCCTCGATTTCTCCTATGGGCCTGCACAAGAAGAATGTCATGGAGTTCGGCATGTTCCGCTGGTTCTGCGAAGTCCTGCTCTGGAGTCTGAATAAACTCTACTGGCTTATCCCGAACTATGGCGTGGCCATCATTCTCCTCACCCTGATTGTGCGAATTATCTTCTGGCCGCTTACTCACAAGGGAACAGAAAGCATGAAGCGGCTTCAGGAGCTCCAGCCGCAAATCAAGGAGTTGCAGGTAAAATATAAGGATAAGCCCCAAACGCTCCATGCTGAGACCATGGCCTTATACAAGACACACAAGGTCAACCCTCTGGGCGGCTGCCTGCCGATGCTGGTTCAAATCCCGGTATTTTTCGCATTGTTCAGCGTTCTCCGCAGTGCCGTCGAATTACGCTTTGCACATTTCCTTTGGGTTCAGGATCTCAGTACGGCAGAAAACCTGATGATCAGCGGGATTCCCTTCGCGATCAACCTACTGCCCTTACTGATGACGGTGACACAAATCTGGCAACAAAAATTGACCCCTGCCGCCGGCGACCCGATGCAGCAGAAAATGATGATGTGGATGATGCCCATCATGATGTTGATGTTCCTCTACTCCATGCCTTCGGGATTGGTTCTTTATTGGACCGCCAATCAGGTGATGATGATTATCCAGTTGATGTGGCAGCATCGGGCAAAAAAGACAGTAGGCAGTAAACAGTAGACAGCTGGCAGCGGGCAGTTGGAAATTCAGGAGAGTTCAATCACGATGAATGATGCATGTAACTGCAATGTTGCGATCGTTATAGCGGCGTTCGGGGTGCTGGCCTATCTGCTAGGGGCGATTCCGAATGGGTTCCTGATCGCAAAGGCCAGGGGAATTGATATTCGCAAGGTCGGAAGCGGAAACATTGGGGCCACCAATGTTTACCGGTCAGTAAGCAAATCCCTCGGAATCCTGACATTTGTTTTGGATGCCCTAAAGGGAGCTATCCCCGCCTTATGGTTTCCCTGGCAAGCTGCTCATTGCGCGCAGTCGCCGCTTCCTTCCTGGCTTCCGCTCCTGTTTGGCGGAATGGCGATCGCGGGTCACACTTGGCCGGTTTATCTTAAATTTAAAGGCGGCAAAGGGGTCGCCACCAGCGCGGGGGCACTGATCGGCATTGCCCCTGCCGCCACAGGAATCGGCGTCCTTTGCTGGCTCATCACGCTCGTAGCCTTCCGTTATATGTCATTGGCCTCCATTGTCGCCGCCTTGGCGGTGCCAGCGGCCGGTTGGGGGCTTTACCGGACGGAAGGGGTGGCACTCCCGTGCGCCTTAACCGCTCTTGGCGCATTGATTATCTGGCGACATAAGGGCAATATCCAGAGACTACTGAACGGAACTGAGAACCGTTTTGAGTTTAAGAAAAAGAAATCATGAGCAAAGAACAGATTGCCATTATCGGAGACGGGGGGTGGGGAACCGCTTTAGGTCTTTCGTTATTGCGAAGCGGCCATTCGGTTTGCATCTGGGGCCCATTCCCGGAATACATCGACCGCGTACGCACCAGCGGCGAGAATAAGGATTACCTGCCAGGCGTCCGTCTACCTGCGGATCTGAAATTGACCGCAGACCGCTCTCAAGCGGTTGACGGAGCTTCCGTGGTGGTGCTGGCCATGCCCACAAAATATTTCCGTACCGTGCTAACATCATTCACCGGACTCATCCCTTCCACCGCCCGTGTAATCAGCGTTGCCAAAGGCCTTGATGGGAAGGATAACCGAAGAATGACCGAAGTGGCCGAAGGCATTCTTCAGGCCGGCCCGGTAGCCGCATTGTCAGGCCCCAGCTTTGCCTCCGAAGTGGCCGCTGGCTCACCAACCGCCGTTGTCATTGCCAGTCGCGAACCGGCCTTGTCGGAATCCCTCCAGACTGTTTTCAATAGCCAGAAATTCAGGGTTTATACCTCTTCTGATGTCATCGGCGTGGAATTAGGTGGGACGCTGAAAAACGTCATTGCCGTCGGCGTCGGAGTTTGTGATGGGCTGGGGCTTGGTCATAACGCCCGCGCGGCACTTGTCACCCGCGGTCTGGCCGAAATCACCCGTATTGGCGTCGCCCTAGGAGCTCAGGCAAATACGTTTGCCGGACTCAGCGGAATGGGCGATCTGGTGCTAACCTGTACCAGCCGCCTGAGCCGTAATTACTCGGTCGGAGAGCGGATGGGCCGAGGCGAGAAGATTACCGATATTCTGTCTGGCATGAAACAAGTTGCCGAAGGCGTGGAAAACTCGTCCTCCGCCTGCTCGCTCGCTCAACGCCTTTCTGTCCCGGCCCCCATTGCCCGGGAAGTGCACGCCATGGTTCATGAAGGAAAAACCCCACAGGCGGCGGTCGAATCCCTGTTGGGCCGCGATCCAAAACCGGAGTGAGGATGAGGGAAGAGAGCGACTCTCTTCTTGCTTCCCCGCGTTTCTGGAGGATAATAGAGGCCATGACAAGCGGTTATACAGTTCGGCATCGCTGCCTATGGATCTGGGCGGCATCTTGCCTCTGTGCCGGGGCCGAGCCAACCTCTTCTCCAGTACCCCAGCCAAGCTTTGACCCCTATGTCGTCATTTTGGAGCGCAAGCCCTTTGGTACTGAATCCCTGCCACCCCCGGTTGATATTCTCAAGCTCTCCCCTGATAAATCCTTTACAGCGAAATACCGGATGGCCGCCGTAACCCGGGATTATAACGGGGTGCTCCGCGTTGGCCTGGTGGATTTAAAAACAAAACAGAGCATCATGCTGGGGGTGGGTGACAGCGTTGAGGGCGTCGAAGTTGTTGAAGCCGACTATGTCAAAGAACGGGCCCGGTTGCGGCGGGATCCCGAGGATTACTGGGTCTCCATGTCTGGCGGATCAAATTCCTTCGAAGTCGTAGGGACTGATCAACCGCCTCAATCCCCACAAGTCGTCCCCCCTTCCGCAACACCCCGGACAGTAGCGACTCGCGCCAAAGCAGGACGCTCATCTTATGCCGCCCGCCGTGAAGCCCGACTGCGCAAGGAATTGCAGCAGATCCAGGCGATTGAGGCTCTGCATGCCAAGGAATCCAAAACCGCTGATGCCACGTCCGTTGCTTCGGTGCGGGCTGGTCGCCAAAAAACTGACGCAACCGGTAAAGCAGCCCCCATTAGCGATACCGCCCAAGCGCTACTTCGCTTACTCAATAATGCAGATAATTCAGAATTGTCACCCGACGAAGTCAATTCGCTCCTCCAGGAATATCAGAAAGAATTGATTCGCTCGGGACAAACCCCACTCCCCATTCCGCTCACCCCCGAAACGGATGAGGAACTCGTCAATGAGGGCGTTCTCCCCGCAATGGAGCAATGAAATTTCAGCGGTATCCGTTATTGGTGAATGGTTATTGGGTTTCCGAATAACAAATAACCCATAACTTTCCTCCATCGATCTTGAGAGCTCACGATTTCCTAAATTCCTTCGGCACGGGAAAGTGAATATTCTCTTCGATGAGAACCTGCTCCCCAACGGTATTGAACCCCTTCTCTTTCATGTGCGAAATAACCTGCTGCACAAAATAGTCAGGCGTGGAGGCACCCGCCGTAATACCTAATTTGCTGACTTTCTCGAGAGGAATATCGTCCAACATTTTGATTGAACTTACCAGCGCGGCATAACACCCCTCCGCGCGAGAAACTTCAACCAACCGGTTCGAATTGGAGCTGTTCTCTGCACCCAGCACAATGATGGCATCAGCCTGCTTGGCAAAAAGCCGGACCGCCTGCTGCCTATTCCTAGTAGCGTAGCAAATATCGCTTTCCGGCGGCGTTTTCAACGCAGGGAATCGGTCACGCAAAATCGTCATGACCTGCGCCACTTCATCCAGACTCAAGGTAGTTTGAGTGAGCACCGCCACCTTTTCAGAATTGGGAACGGTTACGACCCTGGCTTCGTCTTCTGAGGCGATCACGACAACATGATCGGGAGCCTCTCCGGCGACCCCAATAATTTCATCATGACGATGATGACCAATCAGCAGGACGGTATATCCCTTGGCGGCATATTGCTTTACCTCATGGTGAACCTTGGACACAAAGGGACAGGTGGCATCCACCACGCGTAGATTCATAGCTTTAGCCACTACCCGTGTTTCGGGCGGAACCCCATGGGCGCTGAACAGAATCGTCGCCCCCTGAGGGACATCATGTATCTCCTGAACAAAAACCATACCCTTGGCGGTAAGGTCATCAATGATCTGGCGATTGTGAACAATCTGTTTCAAACAGTAGATTGGAGAGGGATACGTTCGCAGCATTCCCTCTGCCAGTTCAACGGCACGCTCCACCCCGGCACAAAACCCATGAGGAGTAATGAGAACAAGAACCTTTTCACCCGTTTTACCCCTTACACAATCTGTCATTAAGTTGCTCTCCCCTTGCCGATAGTCATTCAAAACAAATTAGTATACTATTCCCGATCAGAAATGAAGCTGGAAGCCATTGTGAATAAATTGATAATCAAGGGGAACAACCGACTGGTGCGCTGGCGCCGGATTAAGGTGTCACCTGAAGAAATCCTGCTGCTCTTGCCGCACTGTCTCCACAGACAATCATGTCCCCAAAATGTTGTTAACAGTCTTGATGAATGCAAGCGCTGCGGGGGCTGCAGTGTGGGCGCACTGACCGGCATCCGTGATGATTTCGGGGTGGTAGCCTGCCTGGTGGGCGGGGGCCGTCAGGCATTGGCGCATACCCGGCAACCGGGAATCAAGGCCGTGGTCGCGGTGGCCTGTGAGAAAGAACTGGTGCAGGGCATCTTTGCCGCCTTCCCCAAACCCGTGTTAGGGGTAGTGAATGTGACACCCGAAGGCCCCTGCAAAAACACTCTTGCTGATCCTAATGAAGTAATAAAGGCCATAGAAAGTCTGACAAGGACACGAACATGACATACAAAACATCTTATTTGAAGCGGCTCGCCACAGTGCTCCTCTTATCCTGTCCGGGAATGCTCTACGCCGCCCCCATTTCCAAATCTCAGGTTCCTGCCGACTCCAAATGGGTGATGCATCTGGACATGAACCAGTTTGCCTCATCGCAAACCTGCCGCATCCTTTCCGCTGGAAAAGGAGACTCACAGCGATTCAAAAACATGCTCAATCACTACCAAAATCTTTTGGGCGTTGACCCCTTAAAAGACATCGCCTCCCTGACACTTTTCGGAAATGAGGTCACAGGAAACCGGGGCGTCGCCTTGATCAGCGGTTCTCTCAATTCAAAACAAATTACCCAACAGTTCAGCACTTACCCGAAATACAGCACCAAAAAGAATGGGCGCCTAACGGTTCAAACCTGGGCGGACAAGACAAGTGGCAAGCCTCTCTGGGCCAGCTTTTATAATTCACGTCAACTGATCCTGGCTTCCGATGAATTCTCCCTGTTGAATTCCGCTTGGGTTCTGGATGGCGAAAAGCCGAATCTAGCCGCCAGCAAAACGACTTCCCTGCCTTTTCCTGCCGTTCAACCGGGAAGTT
Source organism: bacterium (assembly GCA_037143175.1). Classification (NCBI taxonomy): domain Bacteria; species bacterium. The sequence continues at coordinate 33,829 of JBAWZF010000017.1, read as the reverse complement.
TCTTCACGGCTGTTACCAAAGGTTACTCGGGCACCACCCCAACCCAGGCCATGATCTTGCGAAATACGGAAAGTGCCAACATGCAGCTTTCCGAGAATTCCGGAATTGTGGACGGGGCCATCCTCCTGAATGCCGACTCACCTGAAACCGCCATCCAGATTCAACAGATCCTGAACGGACTGATGGTCTCCGCAGGCTTCGCTGACACCGATAGCCCCCTGGCAAAACTGGCAGAGCTCAGCAATATCACACGTAACGGCAATACGATGAGCCTCAAAATCCATTGTCCAGCGAGCGAAGCCGCCGGCCTTGTCTCCTCTTCTATGCTGTCAAAATGACAATAGAAGTAAGTTGTATTTCGAACTGACTCTCTACCAATTATTACTGCCAAATTTACTTGGCCGCCGAGGGCACTCCGCACTTCTTGAGTATCAGTTCCAGGGGGCAAAACCCCGTGAAAGAGGACTGGAACAGATTAAAGCCCACAAAGGCCGTGAAGCAGTACCAGCCGGGATGTACCCAGTATCCCAGCGCCAGGCTCCCCATCACAAATAAGCCAGCTACCATTCTCACAATTCGTTCTGTTGTCATGTTAATTCTCCTCCTGCCTTTTTCTCTCCCACCAGCCAGAAATAGACCAGTGGAATCACAATCAGCGTAAATACCGTTGACACAAATAATCCGAATATCAACGACCAGGCCAAGCCGCTGAAAATCGGATCTAATGTAATCGGCCAGGCACCCAGCAACGCCGCGGCAGCCGTCAGGGCTATGGGCCGGAATCGCACCGCGCCGGACTCCAGAATGGCATCCTTGACTGGGTCACCCCGTTCCACCGCCGTCTTGATAAAGTCCACCAGGATAATCCCATTACGCACCACAATACCCGCCAACGCAATCATCCCGATCATGGCTGTGGCAGTAAAGAACACCGGGTTATCAAAACCTCCCACCGGCTTATTTCCCAATGCATTCAACAGCCAGAAACCGGGCATGATCCCAATCATCGTTAAAGGAATGGATAGCATGATAATGCCCGGCAACACATAAGAGCCCGTCTGATAGGCCAGCAACACATAAATCCCGATCAGCGCCGCGGCAAAGGCAAGGCCGAGATCTCGGAACACATCCACCGTGATCTTCCATTCGCCTTCCCCAGCCCAATCGACCCTGATGCCCGCGGGCAGCGGATTCTTTTTAAACCATGACTCCAAAGCGAGCACCGCGTAAGCGGGACCCCGCCCGGCCATTTCTCCGGTTACAAACACTACCCGCTCCTGATTTTTGTGAAAAATGGTTTTGTCAGCTGTGCGCGTTTCAAAGGCTCCGAGTTCGCCCAATTGTACTCCTATTCCCCCGCGCCCCTTGATGGTCAGGGCCGCCAACCGCGATAGATCCGAACGTTTTTCACGCGGCAGTTTCAATACAATTGACAATTCATTCTGCTCGCTTGGCACATGCAGCATACCCACCGGCATTCCACTCAGAGCCATCTGTAAACTTTGCACAATATCCTCCGTGGCGATCCCATTCCGAGCCGCCTTGTCGCGGTCCACCCGGAAGAAGAATTTATCCTGGGTCGCCTCAACGGAATCATCCACATCCACAACACCGGGTTCTTTTCGCATCTGAACTCCCACCAGTTTGCCCGCCGCAATCAACTCATCATACGTCTGATTCGGTCGCCCATACACCTCGGCCACCAAGGTGGACAACACCGGCGGACCGGGCGGAAGTTCCACCAGCTTGAGATTAGCCCCCGTCCGGGTGGACAATGCCGCGATATCATTCCGGAGTCGCAATACCAGCGCATGACTATCCATCTCCCGCTTCTTGCGGGGAAGCAAACTGACGCGAATATCCGCCACATTGGCCCCCTGCCGCAGATAGTAGTGCCGTACCAACCCATTAAAATCCATGGGTGACGCCGCTCCGACGGTCGAGGTGAAATCCGTAACCTCAGTGACCGTACGAAGCAGATCCTCAACCTCCCTCACCACCGCATCGGTTCGCTCCAAGGTGGCCGACTCAGGCATATCCACCATGATCTGAAATTCATTCTTATTATCGAATGGCAGCATCTTCAGGGGCACCAGCCCCGTCAGCGCCAGTACGAGTGAGCCAGCAAATAGAAAAGCCGTGATTCCCACCAGCACCCACGTCTTCGAGCGGGACTGAACCAACGGCAGCATCACCTTCGAGTACAACCTGTAGGTCAGGGTCGCGCGCACATCCCCAGTGTCGTGCTCATGCCCTTCCACTTTCAGAATCTTGTTCGAAAGCCAGGGCGTAATGGCGACCGCCACAATCAGTGAGCTCAGCATGGCAAGTGGCACATTCAGAGCCATCGGCCGCATATAAGGCCCCATCATGCCGGTTATAAAAAACATCGGCAGAAACGCCACGATCACAGCCAGGGTTGCCAACACCACCGGCGGCATCACTTCATTCATGGCCATCGAGATGGCCTGAAGCCGTGGAAGTTTGCGCATAGCCAGATGCCGGTAAATATTCTCCACGCCAACAATCGGATCATCCACCAATAGCCCCAAGGCCAGGATCAGCGCAAACAGCGTCACGCGATTGATCGTATAACCGGCCATATAGTTAACCACCAGGGTCAGCGCATAGGTGATCGGCACAGCAATCACCACAATTAGCCCCACCCGCCAGTTCATCACCAACGTAATCAGCCCGATCACGGTGATGACAGCGATGACCAGGCTTTCAAGAAGATTGCTCACCTTCTCATTCGCCGTCTCCCCCGTATTTCGGGTTATGCGGAAATTGACTTCATCCGGAATAATTTCTCCCCGCATGGCTTCGAGCAGCTTCTCAACATCTGCCGCCACCCAAACCGCATTGCTCCCTTTTTTCTTGGCCACCGCAATCGTCACCGCCGGGTAACTTGAGAGCAGGTTGTTGGTTATTAGTTGTTGGTTGTTGAATGAGGAGGCCCCGGATTCCAAGGTTTGTGATCTGTGGTCTGCAGTCTGCGGTCTCTTTGCACCTGCGCCAAAGCCAATACGAGAGTAAGTTACTGCCTCTTCCGGGCCATCGGTAACCTGAGCCACATCACGCAGATAAACAGGGCGATCGGCATGCATTCCCACCATCAGGTTACGCACCTCGGCCGCACTGCTTAAAAAAGGCCCTGTCTCGACCAGCACTTCACGGTCAGCCTTCTGAAACGCGCCAGTCCCTGTCTGAACATTGGCCACTTTCAAGGCCCCGGCAATCTCCATAAGCGAGAGATGATAGGCGGCTAACCGCTCAGGATCCAAACTTACCTGAATTTGGCGTTTCTGTCCGCCATGGATCGTCACTCGCGCGCTATTTTCAATATGCTGCAAGCGACTGGCCGCTTCCTCAGCCACCCGATACAGTTCATGCTCATCGTAGCGCGCACTATACAGTGCCACATTGACAATCGGCACATCATCAATCTCCACCGGCTTGACAACCCAACCTGCAATTCCCGGTGTCGTCTTATCGATGTTCTGGAAGATTTTGTTATACAGCTTGATCAGGCTGGCCTCCCGATCCTGACCTACAAAAAACCGGACGGTAACAACCGCCATCCCTGGCCGCGACATGGAGTACACATATTCCACGCCATCAATCTGATAGAGCATTCTCTCCAGACGTGATGACACCAGACGCTCCACCTCTTCAGCGGTTCCCCCTGGATAGGAAACCATGACATCTGCCAGCGGTACGACAATCTGGGGATCTTCCTCACGAGGCGTAACGATCAGCGCTACCGCCCCGGCCACCAGACTGATAATCATGAGCAATACGGCAAGGTTACCCCTCAGGAAGTTGTCCACCACCCGACCCATAAATGAAAGTTTCTCGTCCATGGTTTAGCCCTCCTTAACCGGCTCAAGCAAAATGACCTCTCCATCAGCCAAGCCGGACAAAATCTCGACCTGCGCACCCTGCGTTCCACCGGACCGCACCACACGACGAATCGCCCGGCCCTCTATCACTACCTGGACGAGTTCCTGCTGTCCGACACGATACATCGCGGCAGACGGTATCCATACCGAATCATGTAACTCGTCCGCCACCTGAATCCGACCATAACTCCCCGGCAATATGGTTATCCCTTTTTGAGCCAAACGAACTTTCGCCATTTGGGTACGACTCTGGGGATCGACCTCACTCACAATGGCCTTCACGATCCCTTGAACAATAGGCTCCACTCCATCTAACCGCACGTCGACCACTTGATTAAGGGGGAATTTCTTCAATAATCGCCCGGGCACCGCCACATTGAGCTGCATTTGAAGGGGATTATATACCGTCAATAACACCTGCCCCGGCGCAACAAGATCCCCGGGCTCCATCCGGCGATCCGTCACCACTCCGTCAATGGGCGAAACAATAACGGTATAGCTGAGCATGACGCGAATCTGCTGAAGACGGGCTTGGGCGGTTTCGAAAGCAGACAATGCGGCAACGCGGGCTTGATCCGTTGTAGCACCCTTTTCAAACAATTTGTTAGCCCGGTTATATTCCGATTCCGCCTGCTTGAACTGCGCCTCCACCGCACCCATCTGCTCCCGGATATCACGGTCATCAAGGGTGGCCAAAATCTGGCCATTCGTCACTGCAGACCCCGCTGAAACCCGCATCGTCTCAATCGGTGCCGGAATCCGGGCACTCAAGCTGATCATCTGCTCCGAAACTGCTGTTCCAATCACCTCGACCAAGGAAGGACTCTTCACGTTTTTGACCGGCATAGTCTTTACGCCCGCCGGCACAGCTATTCCAGGCTGATATTCTTCCTTGCCTGGGCCAACTTTAGATTCCAATAAGCCGCCCGACCACACTACCAGCGCCACTAATCCAAGCAAACCCGCCACCGGTCGCCATGCCACCTTGATCACTTGAATGACTCGTTCGTTTGTCAGTTTGTTCATTTTTCGCCTCTCCCAATAACTTATAACTATTAACAAAGAACCTTATTTCCGCCCCATTGCCCGCTCAACATTCGCCCTGGCTATCAGACAGTCATATTGCGCCGCCACTTGTCGGGTCCGGGTGGATGTTAAACCGATCTGGGCGGTCAGCAGTTCGGTGATGACAGACCCTCCCTGCTGGTACCGCTCCTGTGTAATTCGCAACGCCTCCTCGGCACTGGTCAGACTTGTAGCGGCAACGTCAAGCCGCTCATGGGCTTCCTGTTCATTCAGTCGTGCCTGCGTCAGGTCCAGATCCAATGCCTGACGCAACTTTTCAGCTTCGGCCCGGACTTCTGCTGCTGCAGCCTTCGCACGCGCCACTCCCGCGCGATTCCGCTGCCCATCAAAAATGTTAAGTTCGACTGCCGCCCCTACGAGGTAGCTTTGCTCAAATCCACTCAGGGTCTCGCTGTCCCAGTCTACAGATCCAAACCCATTTACCACGGGCAGATATTCACGTTGGGCACGGGCAACCATCGCCTCCACCGCCCGGATCCTGGACTCCATGGCCCGCAATTCAGGCCTTGCTTCAACCCCACCACTCGAGTCATTGGTCGATGCAACGGGGACTTCGCGCCCTTTCAAACCTGCCACATCAGCTGGACCAACCAGAGTCTGTCCGATCGCGTTGTTTAATGCCGCCAAACCAAGTTTTAAGCCATTTTTCGCCCGGATCAACTCTTCACGCGCCTGCGATAGTTGTACCTGCAAATTCAGCACATCTGTCTTCATGGCACTACCAGCGTTATTTCTTGCCGTCGCTACCCGGAGATTTTCATTCAAAGTTTTTACGGCCTCCTCCTGTACATCAACAAAGGAGCGTATCTGCAAAACCCCGTAATATGCCCGGGTAATCTGATACACGAGGTTATTCTGGACCGACTCCAGCATATATTCCGAGGCCCTGGATCCCTGTTTGGCAGCCCGCCGATCCGCCTCACGGCGTCCGCTATCAAAAAGACGCCACTGTGCGACCACGCTCCCGCGGACATTTTCAGTGTCCTCAGGGTTGTTAAAATCTTTCTGGAGTGAAGCACGGCGCTGATTTAATGACATGAAGAATGCCTGCGGAGGATTATCGGTTCTTGTCCAATTACCTGATAATCCCACTTGCGGAAAATACGCCGAAGAAGCCTCATTGACAGCAGCCATAGCAGCCGAGACTCGGGCATTCGCCGACTGGACATCCGGACTGGCCGCTAACGCTGTTTGGATGCAACGCTCCAGCGTGATCTCGGGCACAAGTTCCGCGGCATTCTGCTTTGCAGCCGCACACACCAGTATACCGATCAACACAATTATTCGCTTCGCCTTCATCTCGGACGCCCTCCTCTGTTAAAATATAAATCAATATATGCTAATATCACGATAAGTCAATGCGTTGTTTTGATTTTATTTCTCCTGATTAACTTTGCATGAAAAACTCCTTCCTTCTCCCTTGAAGGGATGAGGGAAGGAGACATATCGTATTCCCTTTCACCTTGTGGGAAAGGATGCAGGGGAGGGGTATTAGCTTGCGTAAATGAGAAGCAATTACTCCTCTTTAGCCTTCTGCTCTTGAGCGGCCTGCTTTGCGGCTTGCTCCTGCATTGCTTTCATAAATGCGGCGGCAGCATTACCAGCCGCTTTACCGGCCTGCTCAGGGGTCATATCCTTGTCAGTTGATACACCCATTTCCTTCTGAAAATCAGCCATACTACGCTGAGCCTTACGCGCACCCGCCTGGGCACCAAGTGTCATCAACGCAAACACGGCCGCAATGATCCCGAACACCAGCCAAGCTTTCTTAGCCGGGATCTTATGAACTTCCACGCTGGCCATCACCAGCAGGTAAGTCATCCAGCCTAAGCCAACAAGACTTCCCACAACAGGAATCAGACTTGCCACCGCCGTAATCGGAGAGATTGCCGAGGCGTAAGCTCCACACCGATAAGCGGTTTCATAGGATTCATTGGATCCCATTAATTTCCAGATCACCCAGACAATGGCTGCGCCGACAAAACCAAAGATTGCCACCATAATGGGGACGATAATAATGGCGCCCAGTGCCATGAAGCCTGCCGCACCAGTGCCAAAATGCAACATACCCAATACCGCCTGGACAAGCCCCGTCACCACCCCTATAACAACCGCAAAAATCAAGGGATCCCCAAATCCACCCACTTTGGACATACCGCGATAAAACTCAGCAGGATTCATTATGACCTGCTTGGCTGTATCAATAATCCCCTGCATTGGTGATTTCTTCTGAGCGTCCATCCCTGTAACATTATCCATGTTTATCTCCTGTTTTGTTAAGATCATCTAAATGAATCGTAATGGTGCCATCTCTGGCGTAGTAGGGCAATAGGAAAGAGAGAGCGGACAGTAGGCAGTAGGCAGGAGGCAGTAGGCAGCGGGCAGTGAAGATTCTCTTTCTGTTCACTGTCAACTGCTCACTGCTCACTGACCTTCGGCTCCCCCACTCCGTTCAAAATGCCATAGCGGATGATTTCGGCAGTGTTACGGAGACCGGTTTTTTCCAGAATATGGCGACGATGGGTTGTGACGGTCTGATGGCTGACCTCAAGGGTTTCGGCTATTTCTGATAGTTTCAAACCCTTGACCAACCATTGCATGACCTCAAATTCACGGGGCGAAAGTCTCTCATCCAATGGCTCACACTCATTTCGCTGAAAATGTACCACCAATTGCTCAGCGAACGGCTCAGGCATATAGGGCTGCCCGGCATATACACGCCTGATCGCCAATTCGAACTCTTTTAATGAAGCCGTCCGCGCTACCACTCCCGAGGCCCCCGCCTGAATGCCCTTTAATAACCATCTAATTTCCTGAGACGACGCCATTAGCAAAACAGAAAGATCCGGGCAGGTCTCCTTTAGTCGCTTAAGCAACATAAACCCTGCCAATCCTGACAAGCCCGCATCCAGACACAGAACATTCGCCTGGCTCAATGCAATTTCCGCCATCATCTCTTCCCCTGTGCCAGACTGCCCTACTGCCACCAGGTCTGGCGTAATTGCAAAATGAGACGCCAAGCCTTGCCGAAACACTGGATAGCTGTCGGCAATGAACACCTTGATTTTACCGTTCCCTGAATTATCTTCCTTTTTTCTCATTATACCTCCTGCGCCGGCACAACGGCCGTACCTCCATTAGTCTTTCAAAAGGCTCTTTTGTATCCTAATTATGAACATTTAAGCAGGGGCATAAATACTTTTATTTTAGGGACATATGTCCCTGTTCGATTTCGAGAATTCATGATAATTAAATATTCACGGCGCACCTAATAACTGAACCTGGGGCCGCAAATTTTACAGGGAAAGTTATTATGATGACCCGCACTGCGGAGCATGTTAATACTGCGTTGCATGTTGGCTTGAGCCTTCTGCTTACAGGTGCCTTAGGTGTTCTCGTCCAGAAACGCCGTAACAGAGAACGAGCTTCCCTTGAAGATTCAAGGGCTCACGAGTTACAGTTGCGCCAAAAAGATCTTCTTATTCGCGAAGTTCATCATCGCGTGGCCAACCAAATGGGCCTCACGGCAGCATTGCTCCATTTGCAAGCCGCTCGCAGCATGCATCCTGATACTAAAGCTCATTTATTCGACAGCGAAAATCGAATACGGACGCTTTCAAAACTTCATGCACGCCTCCATCTGGCAGAACCCCACAACCGCACCCTGCTCTATCCGTTTCTTTCCGAACTGGCCAGCGACTTGATTTCCACCCTTCGCCCGGATCTCGTGTATTTTACGGAAATCTCCAACGATAGCCCCGTCACAAAATCATGTACGGCCATCACGTACGGATTGTTAGTACATGAACTCGTCACCAACTGCATCAAACATGCCTTCCCCAAAAATCGCCAGGGTACGATCCGCTTGTCACTCCATCGTCCCCACCCAGATCGCCTCCGAATCAGCATCCTTGATGATGGCGCCGGGCTCCCTGCCGGATTCACACTTCACGATCCCCCAACGACCGGTATGGCCATTATTTTCGCGCTGACAAAAGAACTCGCCGGAACCTTCTCGGCCATTCAACACCTCTCAGGCACTGAATTTATTGCAGAATTTCCCCTTTTAGAAATCAGCACTTCCCCATAAACGAGCCCCTATGACCAAAAAACACACCTCCCCGATTCGAGTAGCCCTTGTTGACGACCATACCCTGCTCAGGGAAACCCTGGCCCACATCTTAAATGCTGAATCCGACATTCATGTTGTCGGCGATGCTGCAGGTCGCGAAGAAAGTCTGGCCATGATTGAGAAGGAGAAACCCACCATTGTGCTCCTGGATATTTGTCTCGAGCATGATAATGGACTGGATATGCTGCGGCACCTCAAGGCCACCGCACCCCATATCAAGTGCCTTGTTCTGACGGGTTATACAGAGGATGATTTTATTCTGGAAGCGATTCAAGGGCAGGCGCATGGATATCTCATGAAATCCTGCACCATCCCCACTTTACTCAACGCCATTCGCCAAGTGGCTAACGGCCACAAAACCTGGGATGAATCCATTCTCAAGCGTTTAACGGCCATCCATTCAAAGCAAAATCTCAAGGTGAATGAACCTGAGATGGACTATCTCTCACCAGGTGAAAAGGAGATTTCCCGACTGGTGGCAGAGGGTCTGACCAACGGCGAAATAGGACGCAAAATTCATTTGGCCGAGAAAACCATCCGGAACCGGGTCAGTTCGATCATGGGAAAATTATACGTCTCGCGCCGCTCCAAACTTGCCGCCTTATACACGGAAAGTCTGACCCGGAAGAAAAAATTAATGTAACGGGTTCACGCTTATTGAACCACACCTTTGGGTGACGGACCGACAAGCTCATAGAGTCGCATGGTCGCGTTTTCATACCAGTAATTCCGATCACGGGACATGGAGAATTTCTCCTTCATCACATTCTCAACACGCTCAGAAGCAACCTCTTTTTCACGAGCCAGTCGTGCCAGCACCATCAGATCCTCCCCGGTGATTTGTTTGGCGGCTGCCAGGGAAGCGAATTTTCGAGATTCCGACTCTGACACCAACTGCTTAATCAACGTCGGTTCAGAAACCGTGCCGGTGGCGTTAGTGACCATACCTGCCTTTCTGGTTTCCTCATAAATCGTCATGGCTTTGGCATCATAGCGGTAGTTACGGTCTCTCCTGATCCCGAATGTTTTCGTCAATTCTGCATCCAGATTTTCAAGATCTTCCTGTTTTTCATCAATTAAGAGCATCAGCACCTTCCGCTCCTGAAACACAATCCGTTTCGCGGCAGTCAACTGGAGTAATTCTTTCTCTGCGGCCTTATCCGCAAGCGTGAGATGGAGCCGTTTGACTGTATTGGTGGATACCGCTTCAGGAGTTTCGATGCCGTCTTTCTTCCCCAGCCACCCGAATAGACCTGCCCGGAGGGACAGGGGTACAAGACAAACCATCACAACCAGACTGATTAACGTTCGCTTCATCATATACACACGTCCTAATTGAAAGGGGATCCACAGTAAGATGGATCCCCTTATTTATCTTTCAATCTCGCTCACACCCTCACGGAACCAGCGTGTACGGATCGGCGTCGACGTTCCCGGAATAGTCCGGCGAACTGCCGCCCCAATAGTTATTCTCGGCTTTGAGTGTGCCAGCCCCGCTTCTCTCCAGGTCATAGTCGCCGCTGCCAGCCATGGTGTTATTGCCTGTGCTGCCCAACACGCCACCACCGAAATCATACTTTCGATTACTCGCCCCGCTAGCTGCGCTGGTTTTCACATCTATCCCATCATCTCCATTATCCATTGCCACGTTCCATTCACCGAACAATTTCAATTGCTGGCTGGCAGCCGCATTGATATGCAACCCGTCAGCCTCATTTCCAGTCGTTTCATTTTCCGTGAACTCGGAATCAATATTCCCGCTATTACTTGTGGCCTCAAGCCGGATCCCGTTCTCTCCATTAATGTTCGCCGTATTCTTCTTGAAGGTGGCGTCCACCTTACCACCCGAAGTCAGGATTGCGTTGATACCATTGTTATGATTATCAGACGCCTCCAGCCGATTCACTTTCAGGTTAACATTATAGCCGACCCCACTGCTTGCCGCCTCAACGCGCAACCCATTGCTGTTGCGGTTAGCGGTAATCTGGGCAAACTTGGCATCTACATCGTGTCCGGCATTCAATTCCGCCAAAACGCCATGCCCCTCGTTACCGGAGGCGGTGACATCTTTTACGTTCACATGCACATCATCGGAACTGCTAGCGCTGATGTATATCCCGTTTTCGCCATTATCGCTGGCATCAATACCGCCAGCCGGTAGCAGAGAAATTATATCCAAGCCGAGTAAATCCCACCCGCCACCATCGTCGCTCATATCCTTAACCGCTGTTTCCGAAATCCAGACATGGCTACTTCCATTAAAACTGTCGGCTTCCACTGCGATGCCATTGGCCCCATTTCCATTCGCATGAATATCTGTCAGGGCAGCCATCGTGACGCCTTCGCCAGTCACATGGGCATCAATACCAGACCCGAACATATTTTGGCTGGCCTGAACTCCCGCCAGAACCAAGTAGGAGGAGTCTGGGGCCTGGCTATGCACATTAAGATCCAAACCATTATAACCGTTGTCATTGGCTATAATGTTTATGCCGCCCAGCATGGCTTCACCGCCGATGGAATTAGCCGTCACACTGGCACGAATACCGGTTCCCGCATTGTCTGAAGCATTGATCCAAGCCAACCCGGCCATGGCATCCCCACCGTCCGATGATGAGACGGCATTGATGTAAACTCCATCCCCACTAATGAATTTATCGGCCCGGAACCCATTACGCAAAGCCTCCACACCAAGGATACCCACGATGGCATCGCCAAATTCGCTGTGTGCGTTAACATCGACACCATTGAATGCGTTATCGTTGGCTTGCAAGGGGCCAAGTGTCTTGACCTTTGATAGATCTATCGGAATGTCTTCCGACTCAAGTACGGATCCCACCAGGGCCATAAGCGCCTCGGTGGATCCAACCACTCCGATTGCCGGACCGTTTTCACTGGATACATCGAGCTGAATCCCCGCGCCCATCCTTGACGTCTTGAACAGGTCATAATATCCGTTACCGTTGGCCTGCGCATCCAACACCACTCCAAATGCCCCATCATGCCCACTGGCATCTACCCAAATTCCATCGCCACCATTTCGGTTCGCCTGCACCTGCCCATAAGCCGGCATGAAGCTCATATCCATGGGGCTTACCAAGCCGGAGAGTAACGTGTTGGCGGAAATCGTTTCAACGAGGCTTATCAGAGGGTCCGTGGCAAGAACCACTGTACCCGCCCAACCGTCCTCACTATAGACGCGCGAGCTGATGCCATAATAACTGTTGTCATTGGCGGTCACATCCATGAAGACATTCAACGCCAGACTATCAGCTGCAGAACTAATCATCATACCCGCACCCTGATTGTCATTAGCCTGACAACGAATCAGGGCCGCAATCGAGAGGTCCGCATTGTCCAGATCGCCCGATTGGTAAACATCAATACCGCTCCCGCCGACATCTTTCACATCCCGGGTACCATTGCCATCAGCCTGCACGCCTATAAGCGCCGCCAGATTGACACCTGAAGATTGCTGCCCCACACTAATCCCGCTAGCGCCATTACCATTGGCCTGCATCGAACCGCTGTTGCGATAGAGAGATTTCACACCCAGTAAATCGCCCACACTCAACCCGCCCAGCATGTCGCCCAAGCCCCCAAGCTCCAACCCACCCGCAACCGTTTGCACAAGTTGGTCAATCCGATCCAAGTCAGTGTGGGAGGCAAACAGCGCAGCAGACATATTATTATCGTAGAGCCCGACATCAATGCCGTATCCCCTGTTATTGTTTGCAGCCGTATCCACAAACATCGCCACCGCCGCATCAAAATCACTCGCCATCAATCGTATCCCGCTGGCCCCATTCCCTGAATAGTCGCCGGAGATACGGGAGATGAATACCCCGCCATCATCGCCAGTCGCATAAATTTCAACACCATTGCCGTCACACCGCGTGACATGGTTATTGGCAAGAGTCAGTTCCACATCGGGAATACTATTCAGACTGATATTTATCCCGCCGCCGACATATGCTCCCTTACGGTCGGGGGAGGAGATATCTTCAATCCGGTTATCCGAGATCGTGGCTGAGAAGGAAGGCAAGGAATACGCATTGATCTGAATGCCACCCTCAGCTCCATGAATGTAGTTCTGCAGAATGTGGACATCGGTCACATTTTCGCCGTAGATGCCAGCCATACCCGCATACGGATTTTTGAACTGGGGAGGATAGGGGGGAATCTGCTGGGTGATCTCAAAGCCAGCGACTGTTACCCCATTGGCCAGCGTGATCGCCGGCCCCCGGCCCAGACCGTTCACTACCGGATAGATTCCACCCATGAACCGGTTTCCCTGCCCGTAGATCGGGGCGCCACTGCCCCACAACGTTAGGCCGTCCCGCAGCACCACATTCTCATAGTACTGCTGGGCTGCATCCCGCACATAAACCATCGTGCCAATGGCACTTTGAACACCCGTATTGATTTGACGATAGGGATTTTCCCACGAGCCGTTTTCCACGCCACTTCGGTTATCGTCGTCCACAAACGTCACACCGGAAGCCAAAACCAGATTATAGTCCTTACGACTGGTACCCGTGAGTTTCTTTTCCAGAACCCTGCGATCCGACACCACTTCCTCAGGCTCGGACATATCTGTGCGAACATGAAGATCGCGTACCACCATTTCCGTCATGCGGGAAGCAAAGTCTGGTTTTCCGGAGCCGGGTTTGAACCCGTCCATCGCGCCGGCAAACGGATTCTTGCCGCGGCTCAGGTTGGCCAAGTCGAACGGAACCGAGACACGGGCGCCTACGGAATACCTGGATCCAAGTAATGCCTTATCCTCAAACCAGGCGGCATCCAGATAGAGTGAGGGGAGTGGCTTGATCTCGATACGCCCCTTGACTCCGGAAATATCGTCACCGTAGTGCGCATTGTAATCATAATATCCACCAAAAACTTTGATGTCCGCATAGTTCCTGACGACCGGGATCGGCAACAAGGCGCCCAGTTCAAAGTCATAGCCCTCCATCGCCTGTTCAACGATCTGGTAGTGCTGCATCGTCTTTACATCGTACGTAGTGGTGACGTCGTAGCCGTACTGCGTGATCAAATGTTCCTGTCCAGTTGGCGCATACCAGTAACTTCCCTGCTCCTGCGTTGTCCCTGCGGCAACCGTGTATTTATTCGCCGTCTTCTTTCCATTCTCCGGCAAGTAGGCATTGACGCGAGCATCAAACCAGGTGCTCAGGAATTCCAACCCGCCACCAAACTGATTAAAGGTGTTATCCAGGGAGGTGTTCCGAAGGTCATAAAACAGGTTTGCACCCGCAATCATGTCCTGCGCCGGGAATAGATGACGGTATCCTAACCCCAAATTAAACTCCTGACCGTCACTATCGTTCCAACTGCCGCGCGGATTAACAAACAGGAGCCCTGACTTGAACTGGATAACCGGGACCAAGATGTCACCAAAACTTTCGGCCTGCTGGTCGCCGAAGTGTAGCCCCATGCTGAGCCGTCCGGGAGGTAGCGGATTGCTCCATTCGGCCTCCATGGGGGCCACCTTTTCAACGGCAGGCTTGGCAGCTACGGGTTGAGCCTGCTGTGCCAGACCATCGCCGGCCAAACCTAACACCAACAACATCACCATCCAACACCCGATTCCGATTCGCTCTGCATTCATGGTTCGGCCTCCTGCTTGCTTGTTGACAACTACTCCCGAAACTAGACTTTATTAGTTCACTAATCTCGCCAATAATATACTTAGGACAGATGTTGTTTATATCGGACAAAATTGCAAGCAGGTCAAGCTCAATACGCAAATTATCTTTATTTTTAGGAATAGATCACCCATTTGAAAGCAAACTGAGAGCAAGAATCAGTTTGATATCGAAATGCGATAGAAAAGCTGCGGAGTGTTTGGAGGGATGGCAAGCTGGACTTCGTTGGTAGGCGGGGTCCGGAGGTAAAGGTTTGTCCGGGGCATCCATGTTCCCACGGATAGGTTGGTTCTCCACAAGATCTGATAAGACGGCATGGGATTGAAAAGAGATTGGTCGCTCAGCCATCGAAGTCCAATTTTGCCACTCGCGACTTCTCCGGCGACCAAGCGTAGTGACGAATTCGAATCCCCGGGATTGGTACCCGCAAGATATTCCTGCAGAGCCGTCATCCCATCACCATCCCGATCCTCTTGAAGCTCCAGGGCGTAGTTGGCATTGTTAATTCCCTGTGAGGTAAACCACGCCACCGGAATGCCATTGGTGAGTACGGGGAGCCCCACCATTTCCAAGGCAGGATCCCCCAGGAGATTATACTGTTCAAAGTAGCGCCGCGTGGTTGTGGTAGAAGATCCATACACGCCCAGAAAGAGTTGCCTGGCTCGCCAGACCGCAATGCCCAGCAACGGTTGATTCTCATCAAACAGGGCTTCGATCATGCTTTTCTCAAGAATATCATCCTCATTCCAATAGCTGGTTACACTGGATGATAGTATGGCCACAGCGCCTTTTGCGGGTGCTCGCAGCCAAGTTTCCGCAAAGCATTCATCGATACTGAACTGTCCCGTGAGGCAGGCAAAACTACAAACGATAGGGAAATATGGAGCATTGGTTAGGCGATTGATATCACTCTGATAAAAGCGAGGCCCATCCGCCCAGTAGGTGGTATCCCCATGCCCGGAATAAATACCCAATACACAACCTTTGTTGAACGCCTTCCGAACCTGTGCCGGCGTGGCATTAGAGGTGTAACAATACAATTTTTCACAGGCATACCCTAAACGGGTCAATGGAGCGGCGATAACCTCGTTATGGGTTCCCTCAGAAACAATGTAATTGTCCTCACTGGCCATGAAAGAGACACGCTTGATCCAGGGCTCGAGCCGCGACTGTTCATGGGCAATCGATTTTGCAAGAACCGCATCGAGCTGGTTGGTTGCAGATACACTGAACCGTCCTACCGGAAATTCCGGCTGCCAGTCGCTAACGCCATCCATACACCCGTAATAGAGGTCCGTATCCGGCGTATCAATAGTCTTACCTGCAAAACAGGGAATCTGTGCAACATCTCCCACAAGGAGAAGAGCATCGGGACGGGTGACAGAATTGGTGTAGCGGTTTTTAATAAAAGCCTGGATCTTGGCGCTGGTGGCTCCGGTACTGTTCGTGGCGAAACAATCTACCAGCCACCCCCGACTGGTCTTGTGGGATATAAAGGGATTAAGACCATTTGTAAAATTATTGGGCGCAATTATAAGGAGTCGTTTCTGGGTGGCAGTAATGGTTTCGCTTGGTGGCGGAGGATTCAGAACGGTTTCTACCAAAAGTCCCCGCTCTCTGACAGTCAGGACTTTGACAGTATTCTGGGCTTGGGTAGTGCCGAACGTGATGGCAACAACAAGGTTTGTGTAAATGGAAATATCTCCTGTTGAGGGCGTTACAGATAAAGGACATACCTCAAGGGTAAACAGCCGGTATCCGAAAAGGATGCCAGCTTCAGTTACGGCTACTGGCGAAGCAGGATAGGCCTCAAGGGAAGTGTAAATGGCGGCATCTTGCACAAAACCCGCAGTTTCAACAGCACCCGGAATTTTCGGAATAGGCGGCTGGAGAGGCATGACCAGCAGTGGCATGCCGAGAGCCGAGAGGGATTGTCTCACCGGGGTGCCCGTAAAGGTACAGGATATCTGACTGTTCTCAGGTACCATGATTAAACGGCGGATGACAGGCAGAGCAGGCTTCCCGATATCCTGGAGCACACCGCTGCCAGGAAGGTGCAGTGTAGTGAAACGTCCGTTGGCGTCTTCATGAGTACCCGCACTGAATCCCGGGATCGTAACAAGCAAGGACAGACCTGCATCGTTCCCATCAATAACTTGAACTTTCGCCATAACAGGAACCGAGGATCCCAAGGCAGCCCAAAGAGGGGTAACCGGGGCAGCGGCAAAGGAAGCGCGCATTCCGAAAAGAGCCAAGCACACTACACACAAAGCCAGGCTTTTTATGATTCCCTGACGGAAAAACGCAGGCGCAAGTCCCGCCTTTTGCCCCCACTTTTCAGTGCTGAATCCTAACTTCTGCATTCTTTATTGATGTATGCTGACCTGCAATGTGACCGTACGATTCTTGCGCCGGGAATCAGCGTCATCCCCCGGAAACGGAGGATTGTCTTCTCCGGCAGTGACGGCATGTAGCATCGCGGCAGGAACATGAGCCTCACGAATCAGATAGCGCACCACTTCTGTCGCTCTGGCCAGTCCCAGTTCCTGGTTATCCCTGTAAAGTCCACTCCCACGCAACGGTATGGCATCTGTGTGACCCGTCACCACCACAACCCATTCTGCGCCCCGATTTATGAAAATGGCACCCAGTTTTTTCAACAATGCACCTCCCGCATCCGCCAGTGCAGCACGGGAACTAAAGAGCGGCACGTCAAAGGTAACTTGCGCCATACCATTGCTTTCCATAACTAACGATACCCCCTCACTTTCCAGCGCCTTGAATTCAGAGACATCCAGCTCAGGAGGCTTTGGCACTGCCAGTGGTTCTTCAGTCACAGCGACTGAAGTATCAATGGGCTCTGACACAAGGGAGGCCGCGGCGCGGGGATTATCGACTGAGAGTTCGGCGCTCGCGCTCCGTCCGATCCCAAGCCCCATACCCGCACCCAGCATCAATAACAGGATCCCCACCACGCCAAACATGACAACTCGCATCGGATCCCAGTTTCGCTGCTCCTCAACAACCTCCATCGGTACAACGGGCTCCACCACCGGAAGCACCTGTCTCACATTTTCACGGCAGGAGTTTTCAACCTTTGAAAGCTCCTGCGCCTCCTCGACGGTCACCTGAACAATCACGGCAGGAAGTTCCTTCAGGCCTGCCAATCGGGCCGCCACCAAGCGGCGTGCCCCGACCACAACTTCATATCCCTGAATACACCGACGGACCAGAATCGGCTGTAGTATCCCATGCGTCCGGATCGACTCCACCAACTCAGCCGAAACTTCCTGGGCCTGCGCTTCACGTTCAGGAGGAAGCCCGATCAGATCCGGTGAAAGCCGGACAAAGCCAGTACTGGAAATCGTAGCCGCTGAGGCAATGGTCGCAGGAATCCCGCCAATTAGTTCACCCAGTCCACGCCCTAATGATCCACTTTTAGAGGGAGGCATAACTCGTCTCCTCTGCCATCATGGCCGTTGCTTCTGGAGCTGGCGGCACCACACTGACGAAAGCAGGCGCCTCTATCTGGAGCGGTTTGTCGAAGGGGGACTTCAACTTGAAGCCAACCCCACCATCCGCCTCATCCTCGGCAGCCCCATCTTTGCGCCGGGCGAGAAATTCACGCGCCAATTGACGATAAGCTACGGCACCTGTGCAAAGGGGATTGTAGGTAATGATCGGCTTGCCAAAACTCGGGGCTTCGCTCAGGCGCACATTGCGAGGAATGAGCGTCTCATACACTTTATCACCAAAATGTCGTACCACTTCCTGCACCACCTGCTGGGATAAATTTGTCCGGCCATCATACATGGTCATGACAATCCCCTCCAATTGGAGCCCGGGATTCACGGCATTGTCATTCAACTGCTGAATCAGACGCGTCATAACGCTCAACCCTTCGAGGGCATAATACTCGGCTTGAAGCGGAATGATTACGGAGTGAGCAGCGGCCAGCACATTCATGGTCAAAATACCCAGTGACGGAGAACAATCCAGGATGATGAAGTCAAAGCGCCCGGAAGCGATCACACCCGCAAGGACATCCCTCAAACGATGGAGATAGTGATCACCGCGGGCAATTTCCACCTCTGCCCCGGCCAGATCAATTTCGGAAGGGATCACACTGAGATGATTGACACAGGTCGGCTGAATCAGATCCATAGCCTGAACCGAACCAACCAGGGCGCCATAGAGACTTGCACCAGGCTCCTTGGGTAAACCCAACCCGCTTGTGGCATTGGCCTGGGGATCCAAGTCCACCAACAGGACCTCCTTGCGTTTTTCCGCAAGACAGGCGGCTAGATTGACGGCTGTAGTCGTCTTACCCACCCCACCTTTTTGATTGGCTATCGCTATCACAGTTGTCTGCATTCGTCTCTATGTCTCCAAGTAAACGGGTGGCAATGTACTTATTCCCCTCCCCCTCTGTCGAGCTTTGAAGGGTTATCGGTTAATCGTTATTTGTTCTTAGGAATTTCTCCCTTACTAACTGATAACTGACAACCAATAACACTTTTTCATCAATCATTCATTGACAGGAGGGCCATGGGTTTGATATTCAGCCCACCCATTATGGGACAACAACTTAGAGCAAGAGCAAAACGTAAACGTCGTATTCGTCAAATTCGCAATAAAGAGGACGCTGTTAAAGCAGCGGCCCCTAAAGCCAAAGCGAAGAAATAAGACGAATGTGATTCTTTGTGCCGCCGCATGAAATTTGCGGCGGCACAAAATTTTCCTCCCTTTATAGGGCGCGGTAGCCAAGTGGCCAGGCAGGGGTCTGCAAAACCTCTCACATCGGTTCGAATCCGATCCGCGCCTCCATTTCTCCAATTTAGTAGTCAGTATTCTGAATTCAGAATACTGCAGGAATACCCTTTCTTTATTCTCCTCCTTTTTATTTCCCGGGTTCACATGCTGAATCCTGAATCGCACCTAAATCCTGTCTTTCCCTTCCCGGAAACAGATGCGTGTGGAAGGTGATGAAGAAGAGGCCGGTTTGAACAAGGGTCTTCAGTCCAAGCGCTTCCGCCTCACTAAGCCCGATATTCAAGCGGGTCAGCTGGCCGGATTCCTTATCCTTGCGCGATAACCCAAAGGAATAGCCGCCCTTTTCTGGAATTTTACTGAAGGTGATGATTGTATTCGCCTTATCACTATCATGGTAGATGCCGTTTTTCTGCCCGCCCGCCCGCTCCTGCCGTCCCTCCAGAACCATCAACATCTCACAGATATCGGCAAAATCCAGCTTCACCGTTAATTTATTGGCCCAATCAAAGGTGGGCATCACTCGCTTGTCTCCATCACGTTCAGAAATCGTTTTCTGAGCTGCCATCTCAAAGAAAAAACAGTTATACCGATCCGATTCCCTCCGATTCACCCGCGGCTCGAGTTGCAGGGCCACCCCATTCCCTGCCGCATTAGGGTGATAAAATGCAAGTTTCTGTTCCCGTGCCTTCGTTGCTCCATTCCCCCGGTTCGCTGTGTCTGTGCTCATTTGTTTTTTCTCCAGTTAGATAAGAATGCCCCCGAAACGCAACCTCTGCTCCCGGTTTAAAATGCACCCTCTTAAATCGTATAACGGATAACTCCATGATTTATTATATTATTTTATATTAATATTTTATTAACTAATACCCTGTAACGACTAACCCCTAACCTCTCCCGCACACCCCCTCTTCTTTTCTATTCGACTTTCATCGCCAGATTTCCGATAGTGACCCGCTTTTTTGGCGGAGTAACACGAATGAAAACAGACCAGAGATTTATCGAGGGTGGCGTAACCACACCGTTGGGATTTAAGGCGGCAACCATCCGGGCAGGCATCAAGGAAAGCCGGAAGCGGGATGATTTATCCCTGCTTGTATCCGATGTATCGGCCACCGTGGCAGGCACATTCACCAGCAATCGCGTCAAGGCTCCCCCGGTAAAGCTCTGTGAACGCAAT
The DNA here is from genome assembly GCA_037143175.1 of bacterium. Lineage (NCBI taxonomy): Bacteria > bacterium. The sequence goes on along the minus strand of JBAWZF010000017.1, from coordinate 13,093 downwards.
CTCATCTGGGGCCAGGCTCAAGCGATTATCATCAATGCCGGATGCGCCAATGCCTGCACCGGCGAACAAGGCTTTCAGGATGCCGAACGTATGGCCGAGTTGACCGCCGCCACCCTTAATATTGGCAAAAACCTGGTCTTTGTATGCTCCACCGGCACCATCGGCATCCCGTTGCCCATGAATAAGATAGAAAGCGCCCTACCCGCTTTGGCCAAAGCGCTTTCCCCCACCGGCGGCGCCGCCGTGGCGGAAGCCATTCTCACCACCGACCTGGTGAAGAAAGAAGTGGCTGTCACACTGACCATTGGCGGAAAACCCGTTACTATCGCCGGCATTACAAAGGGCTCGGGCATGATCGCCCCGAACATGGCCACCATGCTCGCGTTCATCACTACGGATGCCGCTGTCGATCAGCGTGCCCTGCAGGACTGTTTGCGACATGCCGTGGATCTCAGCTTTAACCGCATTATCGTTGATGGGGACGAAAGCACCAATGACACCGTTCTGATGCTGGCAAATGGCGTTGCAGGCACAGAGTTACTCCAGAAGAAGCATGCTGACTGGAAAAAATTCTGCCACGCCGTCGAGACTGTCTGCCACGAATTGGCCATCAAGATCGTGAAAGATGGTGAAGGCGCAACTAAGTTTGTCACCGTCACCGTCACGGGTGCCGCCACCCGACATGACGCCCTTGTCGCCGCCCGGGCCATTGCCAAATCCGCTCTCGTGAAAACTGCCTGGAATGGGGGCGATCCCAATTGGGGCCGGCTGATGTGCGCCATCGGCTATTCCGGCGCCCGTATCGAGGAAGGCCGCGTCAACATCACCTTTGACGACGTCTGCGCTGTTCAAGGTGGAAAAGCCGCCGACGGGGCATCACTCAAGGATCTTGAACAGGTCTATGCAAAAAAGGAATTCACGGTAACGGTTGATCTGCAGTCCGGGAAGGCCAGCCATACGGTTTACACCTGCGACCTCAGCAAGGATTACGTCGCCATCAACGCGGAGTATATGACCTGATGCAACGAGCGATCGCCAAAGCTGATGTGCTGATAGAAGCCCTCCCGTATATCCAGGACTTCCGGAATGCGATCATTGTCGTCAAATTCGGCGGCAGTGCCATGGAAGAACGTCGAAATGTGGAGAATATCCTTGCTGACGTCACCTTCATGGAATGCGTCGGCATGAAGCCCGTTCTGGTGCACGGCGGAGGGAAAGCCATCTCCAAGGCGATGACCGATGCGGGGCTTCAGCCTCAGTTTGTCCGTGGTCTACGAGTTACAGATGAAGCCACCATCAAAGTTGTCGAGACCACCATTCGGGATAAGGTCAACGCTTCATTGCTAGAGATCCTTAACGCCAAAGGCGCCAAGGCCAAGCGCATTGACGGCAATACTATTTTCGAGGTTGAAAAGCGAACGGTCACCGACCCGACCACCGGGGAAGTTCTGGACTGGGGCTATGTGGGGGAAATCAAGCACGTGCATGCGGCCCCCATTCTGGAATGCCTGCGTAACGAGATTATCCCGGTCATCACCCCACTCGGCAACGGGCCTGATGGTAAACTTTACAATTTAAATGCAGACGATGCGGCCGCAGCGGTTGCCAGAGAACTGCGAGCACGGAAACTGGCCTTCCTTTCGGATGTGCCGGGTCTGCTGAAAGATCGTACGGATGACTCCACATTGCTTTCAACCCTTCACATTAAGGAAGTGGAAGAGTTGATCGCCAGCAAGGTGATTGATGGCGGCATGCTGCCAAAAATCAAAAGTTGCATGGAGGCGTTGGCGGCGGGAGTGAGGAAGATTCATATTATTGACGGCCGGCTGCCGCATTCGCTGCTGCTGGAGATTTTTACGGAACAAGGAGTAGGAACGGAGATCATAGAATGACAACAAGCACAGACATCATAACCAAATACCAGAAATACGTAATACCCACCTATACCACCCCCAGTCTCGTACTCGTCAAGGGCAAGGGCTCCCGCGTGTGGGACAATGACGGCAAAGTATACATGGATTTTGTTGGCGGCATCGCCTGCCAGAATGTCGGCCATTGCCACCCCAAGGTCGTGCAAGCCATTCAGAATCAGGCCGCCAAGCTGATCCATGTCTCAAATTTGTATAATAACGAGTTTCATGGCACGTTGGCCGAAAAGCTCGTATCCGTATCCGGGCTCGACGGCAAGTGCTTCTTCTGCAACTCGGGTGCCGAGGCCAATGAGGCCCTCATTAAACTCGCCCGCCTGTGGGGCAGCGATGAAGGCAAGTACGAGATCATCTCCATGAATAATTCGTTCCATGGCCGCACACTGGCCACCCTGGCCGCTACCGGTCAAACCAAGTATCAGGATGGATTTGAACCCATTCCCGATGGCTTCCTCTATGCTGAATTGAACAATCTCGACTCCGTCAAAAAGGTCATCAGCGGCCGCACAGCAGCCATTCTCGTCGAAGCCGTCCAGGGCGAAGGCGGCGTGGTGGGTGCCACACATGAGTTCCTCAAGGAACTTCGCACCCTGTGCGACGAGAAGCAAATTCTGTTGTTCTTTGACGAAGTTCAATGCGGACTCGGGCGTACCGGAAACTGGTTCGCTTTCCAAGCCTCCGGTGTGTTGCCGGACGCCTTCTCCCTGGCGAAATCACTGGGCAGCGGTTATCCAGTTGGCGGTATTGTTACGAATGCCAAGTTGGCGGATGTCTTCCAGCCCGGCAAACATGCGAGCACCTTCGGGGGTTCGCCCCTGGCCTGCACCGCCGCCCTCGCCACCTTGGGCGTGATCGAAGAGGAAAAACTTGTCAAACATGCCGCCGAAATGGGCAAGCTCTTCGCTGATGGCCTGCAGGAATTTGTCACGGCCTACGAACACGTCACGGAAGTTCGCAGTTTCGGACTGATGGTTGGTCTGGTTCTGGATCAACCGGCCAAGGCACTCTGCCAATCCCTGCGCGAGATGGGCTTGCTGGCCATCCCTACACATGAAACGGTGGTTCGCTTCCTTCCCCCGCTGAACATTAAGAGCAGCGACATTGAAGAGGCATTGGATATCATTGATGACGCCCTTGCAGATATGCACGGCGTGGAGCGGGCCTCAGACGACGAATAAGGAGCGGATCATGGTCATCACTGCGCTTAAAGGTAAAAAAGTTGGCGTCTGTGTATCCGGGGGCTTGGATAGCCGTACGATCACCAAGAAAATGGTGGAGATGGGCGTCAATGTCACCTGTTTCACTGCAGATCTAGGCCAGCCTGATGAGGTTGATATCACCGATATCCGCAAGAAGATGGATCCTTGCGGAGCCCAAACCTTCATTGTCGACTTGAAAAAGGAGATGGCGGAGGCCTGTTTCGATGTGATCAAAGCTCAAGCCATGTACGATGGCGGCTACTGGAACTCGACCGGCATCGCCCGCGCCGTCACTGTGCGCGGGTTGATCCCCGCCATGAAACAACATGGCTGCACGGTTCTGACCCATGGCGCCACTGGCCGCGGCAATGATCAGATGCGCTTTGAGCGTTATACGAACGTGTTGGCCCCTGACATGAAGGTCTATGCCCCTTGGCGCGATCCTGCCCTCCTGAAAGAGTTCGCAGGTCGTACCCAGATGGCCGACTACCTTGCCAAGTTCGGGATTGAAGCCACTATGGGGGGAAAGAAACGCTACTCCACGGATGCTAATCTTGCCGGTCTCTCCCATGAAGCCGAAGATCTGGAAAGCATTGAAACGCCCTGCACCATTGTTGAAACCACCATGGGGGTTTGGCCCCAAAAGGCGCCCGATGCTGTCGAAGATGTCACCATGACCTTCGAATGTGGCCGCTGCGTCGCTATTAACGGACGCAAGGTATCCCCGCTCGAAGCCATGGTTGAAGCCAACCGCATTGGTGGCCGCAATGGTATCGGTATGAAAAATGCCCTCGAGAACCGTATCATCGGCACCAAGAGCCGTGGTGTCTACGAGGCTCCAGGCATGGAACTTCTCGGTACCGCCGTCCGCCAGCTTTATCAGGCGGTCATGGATCGTCGTTCCACCTTGCTATTCCAGCAGCTTTCAAAACTGGTGGCAGATCAGATTTACGACGGTCGGTATTTCGACCCTGTCACCCGTGCCGCCATGGCCGCCATCGAGGTGATGACCGCCCCGGCAACAGGTAATGTCACGCTCGGACTTTACAAGGGCAATCTGTTCTTCATGAGCATGACTGGCTGTGCTGGTTCGCTTTACAACGAGGCAGATTCCTCCATGGAAGCCAGCGCCGGCCTGAATCCGGTCAGCTCTCAGGGGTTTGCAGAAATCCAGAGCGTTGAAGCTCTTTCGCTGGCCAAGGCAGGGCAGATCAAAGCGTGAACACCCGCATCCCTGTCACTCTCACCATCGCCGGCTCTGACAGCGGCGGTGGGGCGGGTATTCAGGCAGATCTTAAGACATTTTGCGCCCTGGGCGTTTTCGGCACCTCTGCCATCACCTGCATTACCGCCCAGAATCCTGATGCGGTAACAGGCATCGAGGCCGTGTCGTCAAAACTCATTACAGCCCAGATCAAGGCTGTCACCAGTGGATTTCCGGTGGCCGCCACTAAAACGGGAATGTTGTTCTCAGCAGATGTTATTCATGCTGTTGCGAAAACTCTAAAAAGGGTGAACTGCGGCCCGCTTGTTGTGGATCCCGTAATGGTCTCCACGTCAGGGACGCGCCTCCTTAAACTGGATGCCATGGAGGCACTGTTCCGAGAAATTTTACCGCTCGCCACAGTCATCACACCCAATTTAAATGAGGCTGAAATTTTAGCCAGCTGCAAGATCACCTCCCTTAAAGCCCTCCAGAAGGCCGCCCTCATCATCTCCAAGCGTTTCGGCACGGCTTGTCTGGCCAAAGGCGGACATCTTGCCAGCGGTAAAGTTGTGGATGTGCTCTGCGTGGAAAATGAACTGACCCTCTTCACGGCCCCCCGTGTTCGACTGCGCGGGACGACTCACGGGACTGGATGCACTTTCTCCGCCGCCCTGACAGCCTCCCTGGCAAAAGGTGAAGATCTCCATGAGGCGGTAGCCATCGCCAAAAGTTTTGTTACCGAAGCGCTCAAGCATGCCCGCCCCACCGGCAAGCATTACCCGCTTAATTTCATGCTAAACGAAATCTAATTTAGCATTGATTTACCTGACGGATCGTTTCACACTTCTCCCGTTTTGAATTTTTCATTACAGGAGAATGCTTATTATTCCTCTTCCGCCCAGGCCCTTAACTGGCATCGCCATTTTCTTTATTATCGGAACAGGGCTCGGACTGGCTTTCCCCATCTCCCAGGGCATACTCTTGTCGATCGCCACCACCGGCCTGATTCTGGCGTTGCTTCCAAAACTTCCCGCCACACCACTCACTCTGGCAACAGTGCTTTGTCTCGGCTGGGCGAATGCTTCGGCCAACATAACTGGATCCTCCCCCAACATCCCCGCCGTCATACAACTACCGGCAGGAGGAAGCTTGACTGGTATTGTTGCCGATGAGCCCGTTTGCACAACCACTAAAAATGGAAAGTTATCATGGAAATTCCCCATAACTGCCGAAAGGGTACGAACCGGCCGGACCAATGACTGGCTGGATGTCACGGGGAAAGTTCGTGTTCGCCTTTCCGCGGAATCCGGGGAGCGCATTCCCGCCTATGGCGAGCGCTGGACCTTTTCGGGATATCTGAATCAGGCTGTTTTCAAACAGGGTCTATTTACAGGCAAACCCGGCGGTCTGTTTTTCTCAGGGTCAGCCCAAAAGGCAAAACTGCTTGGACACGAGCAAGGAAACCCCCTGATCAAGAAATGCCTTCAAGGCCGGGTGTGGGCAGGCAAACTTCTGGCCCAAGGCATTACCAACCGCCCCGAGCAAGTATGTATTCTGAACTCCATCTTGCTAGGTTATTATAGCCAAATCCCGCGCGATCTTTATCAAGCCTTCGCGAACACAGGTACTCTTCATGTGTTCGCAATCAGTGGCTCTCATGTTGTGATCCTGGGCGGAGCCATTATTTTCATGCTGGCCGCCTGTGGACTGCCAAGGACCCGCTGGGTGCTTTTTCTAGGGCCGCTCCTGATCCTCTACACAGCCATGACCGGACTTCAACCCAGCGCCATACGCGCCTGCATCATGGGGATTATCTTCTGGATGGCGCCGTTACTCGGTCGAAAGCCGGACATCTTCACCACGCTCGCCGCATCCGCCATCATCATTTTAGCCATTTCCCCTGACGACCTGATCAATATCGGATTCATCCTTTCCTACATTGCTGTGCTTGGGCTGGTTCTGTTTTGTCCGGTATTTTCAGGCTTACTCAAAAATGTTTTTGCTCCAGATCCGCTAAAACTTGAACCCCACACGGTCGAGAGGCGATCCGCAAGCGGACGCCCTTCTACTGTAGGGCCGCCGCTTGTCGGCGAGCCGCATCCCAAATGGGAGATGTTCCTTCGATCATTATCGCGCGGCTTCAGCGAGTTATTTTCCGTCTCCCTGGCAGCCTGGCTGGTGACCATGCCACTCACCCTCCTTTTCTTCGGCAACTTCTCCCCCATCGGCCTCCCCGCCAACCTGCTCGTCGTCCCACTCTCATCACTGGTCATCATTACAGGCGTGCTATCGCTCACGCTGGGATCCTGTGCCTTGTTCTTTGCCGATCTTTTCAATCACGCTAATCTGGCCTTGATTGTCCTGATGACCGAATCGGCCAGGTGGTTTGCCGCCATTCCGCATGGATACATGAAGGCCCCACCTGTCCCGCTTTGGGCGGCACTGGTATTTTACGGATTTTTGATTATTACCCGCTTCGCGATCTGGGTTTATGCCAAGGAGAAACCCATACCGTTTTCTGACGGGGAGGAATGATCTGTCTCGAAATTTTTGGCGCCGACAGAGCGGCGCCCTCCATTCTTTTGATGAAGGGGTTTGTTCCATCAAAACCTTTTCAGTGTATAGGCAGAAAACAAAGGGTTTCACCCGTTACCCGGAACCTGTAAGAGACAATATGTGTAGACCAAACCAGCTGCTATGACATAGTCAAATACCTGCGCACTCCCTAGGAAATGGCCGCCTACCTTGAAGCCAGCCTGAAAAAACCAATGGGGATGCCGCCTTTATCGCGTAAGCACTTAGTGATATTGCCTGTGAAAAAGGCATGCCCTATGTGGCGAGAGATACCGGCCTGACGCGAGTGCCTGTATAAGTCATTGGGGCAAAATCCAAACTCAGTTTGCAAATGACCGTATAGTCATCACGCATTCATTGTATCCGAGGACTGGTGCTTCTTCGTGAACGATCACAGAAAAGTTCGGGTTGGCGCTGTGTAATGGGTGAAGGCGGAGCTGGGAAATTGAGAACGTATGTGGGTGCGGTCATCTCTAGCCCCCCCATAATTCACCCCGTGCCTCGCTGTAAAACTCACGCCCAAGTATCATTTACCCAGTACCACTGAAATGCTTCCAGTACCTGTTGTCAGGAATCACGGCGTGCCAATATCATGCGTCGCCAAACGGAAATAATAACGGACAACCCTCCAATTATGAATAATGAAATCGTGGAGGGCTCTGGAACTACACCCGCCGCAATACCAACACCCGGCTGACTCTCATAAGCCCAGCTATTAATATGAGCACCCATTGTGTTATAAGAAGATACTTGCACCCAACCATAATGAATACCGTCAGCCGCAGTAAAACTCACACCCATATAGCCATTTGAGACAAACGCCCAACTACCTGCACCCATCAATCCCACACCAGGAATAGACTCCCAATCCACAAGAGGATAAGCGCCTGATCCCCATGTGCTACCTGATGCGATTATCGAGCCAGCATCAACAGGAGCGGCATCTAATATTGAATACGGGGGCTGGGGTATGACTGCAACAGCACTTCCACTCTGAGACTGAACCGTGAAATCCATCACGTAATCAAAGCGGAGATCCATGCTGCCGTCACCATTCATATCCAGAAGTAACCACGCTAATGACGGCAACCAATCAGGAGTAGCACCTGGCCCCATTTTTATATCCTGTTGCCCCGACCAGACAATGGCCGAGTCGGCCATGATTCGTCCGGTCGAAACCAGGAATAAAAAAACTATTATTACAAAAATTTTCACGGATTATTTTAATCGTTTGGCTCTGTAGAAGCGCACAACATCAAGTGATGCGTTCGTATCCGTGTACTGCATCGATTCAAGATTGGCACTGACAATGCTATCATGATTTGTCCAACTCCCGCTTTCCATCAGATTTGTGCAGGACTCCATCTGGTACAACGCACCAACAACACCAGGCCATGACAACTGAATCCAGCCATTCGTTTCTGAAAGATTCTCACTATCACCAAGCGCCCCCATGGTTGTAATAGCAAAATCTGGTGCATTCGTCGGCGTATTTCCCGTGACAATAATCGAGACATCTTGCACGCCATTGCTCAAACTACCTTTGTGCATCACTGTGACAGTATAACATCCATTGGTCGGCTCGTTAATTAAAACCTGCTCAACATTATCCCGGAAATTATCACCATTCGTCGCGATTAAACTGGGTTGAAGCGGGTCAAGTAACCATGGGAAATTAGTAATTGTCCCATCAGGAGAAATCACCCGCAAATCCAAATCGTTAACAAGAGTCAGGTTTGTTGGATCTAGCGCCCATGGTTGTTCAGGCCCCGCTGGATCAGTCCAACAAATAGTCACTACGAGTGGGGTGCCCGTCTGAGCTAATGTTCCAAACTGAATCATGGAGCCATCAACCAAACTCACTTCCTTGATGTGCGGCATTGAATCCCATGTGGCATTATTCGTAATGACCCAAGCCGCCCGCTCGGTGTTCATTAGCCCCCACCCATTATGGTAATCAGGCCCTACATTCCCGGCATCATCCGCAGTGTGCAATGCCAGACCCTTTAATGTCGAGGCCAGCATAGGAGCGTTTGTTCCGTAAAAACGCTCATGCAATTCCTGTAGAAGCGCTAACGAACCTGCCACTGATGGAGATGAAAAACTCGTACCGCTTGGATCGGCGTAGCTATCATTAGTCACCGCCGAGGTTGTGTGCAATGCTTGACCGTTAGCCACCAAATCCGGCTTAATACGTCCGTCATCTGTCGGTCCTATACCGCTGTACCAATCAAGACTAACTTGGCTTGAATTCGTCTCACCTCCAGGAATGTCCACAACCGCGCCAACCGTTATAATATTCTTAGGAACACCTCTGGAAGTGAGGCAATCATATCCATTAGTTCCACCATCTGGCGGACGCTCCGTACTAGAATTATGCCAGTACCCATTCGAATAATCACAAACACCATGCGTCGGATACAGCATTCCCAATAAACCACCTTGATGAACTTCTGCCCTGTCATTTCCGGCAGCAAAAACCGGTAGATGATAAGGGGCTGTATAGCAGAAATCATCCATCTGTTTGGAATCTGCATTATACCAACCAAAGTGATTGTCTTCTTCCTCACTCAACCGGGAGTCTCCCCACCACCGAGGAACATAATAGAACCAATTCGCATTGTCCCACCCAGCCACAAAACCATAAGAATGATTGGAAATTTGAACATTGGGATTACTTACGACCAATCCGCTCATTTCTGGAATAATGAAATTCCAGTCAAATGAATAAACCTTGGCGGAATAAGCCATTCCCTGAGCGTTGGTGTCGACTCCCTTTGCCGACATAGTTCCTGCAACCATTGTCGAATGGTCAATAATAATGCCATTATCCATATCGGCAACTCTGGCGGAGTCGAACTCTTGATGCGTTGTCAATACCAATCCACCATCCCACATTGCAACAATTACATTGGTGCCGGTCAGTTCAAAAGGGCTACTTCCACCCGGACGTGCCTTATCTGTGGCGATAGTTTGCGCTGATATCCTATTGAACGTAATGTTATATAAAGGCATATCATGATCATAGCGGTGTAATTCATATACTCGGCCGTCTTTTGATTTTCCGCGAATTTCCAACCCCTCTTTTGTGGCACGGGCAACCGCTTCGTCATGATCCTTTTTACATTCTATAGTAGATCGCTTATTTAGACGGATTAATCCCACTTTCTCATGCGATCGACGGATAAAGTAGGTCAGACGTTTCTTACGATCCGGTTGATAAACTTTTGCCAAATCTTGAAACGCTTTAGTTTCATCGGCCGTCATTTCAGGAATCTGGCCTTTAAAAAGAAGGTACGCTAATTCCTGAGCTGTGATGACTTTCTGATCACAAAGCTTCGTCAGCGACGACTGGTTTTCTTTTGGTATAGGAGAATTTTGAACCGTGCTACCACCAGGCAAGCGACCAGTCGTTAGCGCCGATTGAAGTTCCACATCGTTAATCATGCCCGCATCGTGCATCTTGATCCAAAGTGTATTTACCGGATCAGTATAGCTCGCGGGGGTTACGGTCTCCGCATAAAGAAAACTTGAGTTGAAGGCCACGAATATCAAACTAACCCACTTCCAAATTCTGTTACTACTTTTCATATTAGCCTATCTCTTGTGGTTGACTCGACAAAAGCGTTTCAAGATACAGCTATAATTCTGGCTTGGAAATCAGCTAAAACCTGATTTCTCAATCAGGGAATCCCTGATACTCATTTTTGCAGAATTAATTATTGATACCCATCGTCCCATAGTTGATGAAGAACCATATCCATTTCCTTGTAATTGAGAGTTGACGCTTCGTGCTTTTGGATTGTCTTATCATTCATCTCCCATATTCACTGATGCCTGCCGGAGCTTAAACCGCAGTTTGAATCCAACCGGAGAAACAACCCCTCCTTAAATTTACCCCTATCTCATCCACGCCCCATAATCCAAACTGAGTTTGCATTTAGCCATTACCCAAACTTTTGCCACTCTCATAAATGACCGCGCAGTCATCTTTATTCATTCCCACCCCAACCTATCCCCACCTTCATTGCACCCAATGTTTATAATACCGCTATTCACATTCCATGTGTTATAGAGCTTATAATAAGCATCCACGTGGTCATCATTTTAGGCACTTTGGTCTTCATCCTCTCCGCCTGTGGTCTGCCTCGGACCCGCTGGGTGCTCTTTCTGGGGCCTCTCCTGATCCTCTATACCGCCATGACCGGAATGCAGCCCAGTGCCGTCAGGGCCTGCATCATGGGGATTATCTTCTGGATGGGCCCTTTGCTTGGACGCAAGCCTGACATTTTCACTACCCTGGCGGCCTCTGCCATTGTGATTCTGGCCATCTCACCCGGTGACCTGATCAACATTGGCTTCATGCTCTCTTACATCGCCGTTCTAGGGTTGGTGTTATTCTGCCCGGTTTTCTCAGGACTGCTTCGCAGCTGTTTTGCTCATGATCCCCTAAAACTCGAACCCGATCCCAGATGGCAGGAATGGCTCCGCTCCTTGTGGCACGGCTTCAGCGAGTTACTGTCCGTCTCACTCGCCGCCTGGCTGGTGACCATGCCGCTCACCATCCTCTTCTTTGGCAACTTCTCCCCCATCGGCCTCCCCGCCAACCTGCTTGTTGTTCCACTCTCTTCGCTCAGTCATCATCACCGGCGTACTGTCGCTCACGCTAGGATCCTGTACGCTGTTCTTTGCCGACCTATTCAATCATGCCAATCTGGCCTTGATCGTCCTGATGACCGAATCCGCCAGATGGTTTGCCGCCATCCCGCATGGATTCATGAAAGCCCCGCCCGTGCCTCTTTGGGCCGCTCTGGTGTTTTACGGAGTTTTAATCATCACCCGCTTCGCCATCTGGGTTTATACCAAGGAAAAACCAATCCAACTTACTGAAGGAGAGGAATGATCCGCTTCGCGACCTGTGGCGCCGACAGAGCGGCGCCTTCCATTTTTTCAATGGAGGGTTTTGCTCTGTCAAAACCTCTTTTGGTTATGTGCAGTTGAAATACCAGAGTTGACGAAGTGTATCCCCAAGGCTACTATTATGAACAGAGTCGAAATACGGAAAACAGAAGTCTTCACCCGTTGGCTGGACGACCTGCGCGACATTCGAGGTAGAGCTCGCGTTCAGATAAGAATCGAGTGGCTTGCTACTGGAAACGCTGGTGATGTCAAACCAGTTGGCGAAGGAGTTTCAGAATTACGGGTCCATTACGCCCCAGGGTATAGAGTGTACTTTATTCGACAGGGCCAGAATTTGTTTATTCTTCTGGCCGGTGGTGACAAACGAACTCAAACCTCTGTTATTAAGACCGCACTACATCTCGCACGGAACCTGTAGGAGAGAATATGAGTAAAACAAAAACCAGCCGCTATGACGTGGCCGAACACCTCCGGACTCCCGAAGAAATGGCCGCTTATCTTGAAGCCAGCCTGGAAGAGGCCAATGGCGATGCGGCATTTATTGCCAAAGCACTCGGCGACATTGCGCGTGCCAAGGGTATGACACAGGTGGCCCGGGATACCGGCCTTTCACGCGAAAGCTTGTATAAAGCATTATCTGGTGACCGTAGCCCCGGCTTCGATACGATTCTCAAAGTGATGGGTGCCCTAGGGTTGGAATTGCACGCTGGCGCAGCACACGCATGACGGTCTCCTGCCCGGCAGATAGACCAGCATTGAGCTTCAAAGGGAGAGGATTGAGGTGACCATCAGTCCAAACCTAAAACGCCCCGCATTTCAGCCCGAAAGGATTTCATTGCGGATACAGCTTTTATTGCATCATCCCGTTCCGCAGATTCGCCAGGATAGCGGAACAGAACAGCATATTGCGAGAGCATCTCAAATTGATCACGCCACCCTTCCAAAAGCGGGGAGTGTGCCACACATGCATCTAGCAGGATGCCCAAATCGTGCGTCTTTGCGAATGGAACCTGACGTTTTTGAAGAAGGGCCTTCAGATATTTCTCAACACATTGCTGGGCATGAAAACAGGCGGCATCGTAGTTAGGGGCTTTACGTGCCCTATTTTCCCGCAGGGCTGTGGTGAAATCGCCTTCCGCCTTAGCGACCCACTCTGAAATGTCGGGCTTTGTCATATAATACCTTACCATCTTCCAAAATGGTCGTAATAAAGGAATCCTTCATCTTCAATCTCTGGCGGGTTTCAACGGGGGTTTTGACGATTA